>NZ_JBEZLA010000001.1:175429-349801 GCF_040651925.1 Streptomyces sp. NPDC048349
GGGCGGGGTTTTACAACAAAAACCCCCCCCCCCCGCCCGCGCGTGGGGTCTTTGTTTCACGTGAAACATCGACCCCGGCGTCCCAGCGTCAGGCCTGCGCGGCCCACCACTCCTTGAGGGCGGCGACGGCCGCGTCATGCCCCATCGGCCCGTTCTCCAGCCGCAGCTCCAGCAGGAAGGCGTACGCCTTGCCGATTACGGGACCGGGGCCGACATCCAGTACCCGCATGATCTCGTTGCCGTCCAGGTCCGGCCGGATCGCGTCCAGCTCCTCCTGCTCCTGCAGCTGCGCGATGCGCTCCTCCAGCCCGTCATAGGTCCGGGAGAGTGCGTTGGCCTTGCGCTTGTTGCGCGTGGTGCAGTCGGACCGGGTCAGCTTGTGCAGCCGCTCCAGCAGCGGGCCGGCGTCGCGGACGTAGCGCCGCACCGCCGAGTCCGTCCACTCGCCGTCGCCGTACCCGTGGAAGCGCAGGTGCAGCTCCACCAGCCGGGACACGTCCTTGACGATGTCGTTGGAGTACTTCAGAGCCGTCAGACGCTTCTTGGTCATCTTCGCGCCCACCACCTCGTGGTGGTGGAAGGAGACCCTGCCATCGCTCTCGAAGCGCCGGGTGCGCGGCTTGCCGATGTCGTGCAGCAACGCCGCGAGCCGCAGCACCAGGTCCGGGCCGGCCTCCTCCAGCGCGATCGCCTGCTCCAGCACGATCAGCGAGTGGTCGTAGACGTCCTTGTGCCGGTGGTGCTCGTCGCTCTCCAGCCGCAGCGCGGGCAGCTCGGGCAGGACCCGGTCGGCCAGCCCGGTGTCCACGAGCAGACCCAGGCCCTTGCGCGGATTGGCGGAGAGGATCAGCTTGTTCAGCTCGCCCTGCACCCGCTCCGCCGAGACGATCTCGATCCGGTCGGACATGGCCTTCATCGCCGCGACGACCTCGGGAGCGACCTCGAAGTCCAGCTGCGCGGCGAACCGGGCCGCCCGCAGCATGCGCAGCGGATCGTCGGAGAACGAGTCCTCGGGCGTACCGGGGGTGCGCAGCACACCGGCGGCCAGATCCTCCAGACCGCCGTGCGGGTCGATGAACTCCTGCTCCGGCAGGGCCAGCGCCATGGCGTTGACCGTGAAGTCGCGCCGGACCAGGTCCTCCCCGATCGAGTCGCCGTAGGAGACCTCGGGCTTGCGCGACGTCCGGTCGTAGGCCTCCGAGCGGTACGTCGTCACCTCGATCTGGAAGCCTCCCCGGTGCGCGCCGACGGTCCCGAAGGCGATGCCGACGTCCCACACCGAGTCGGCCCACGGGCGGACGATCTTGAGCACGTCCTCGGGGCGGGCATCGGTGGTGAAGTCGAGGTCGTTGCCGAGACGCCCGAGCAGCGCGTCGCGGACGGACCCGCCGACCAGGGCGAGGCGGAAGCCCGCCTCCTGGAAACGACGGCCGAGCTCGTCGGCGACAGGGGCGACCCGCAGCAGTTCACTCACCGCGCGGCGCTGCACCTGACTCAGGGCACTGGGATTGTCTTCGTTGGCGTTCGGCACAACAGAAAAGGGTACGTGTCCCGCCCGGCGCGGGCTTCCCCGTTTACGGCGACCCCGGTACACGGCCGCCCCGGGGCTGAGCCGATCATGTGGAGCAAGGGGCGGCACTCGCGCACAGCGGGTCTCGTTACCATGCGTGGACGCACAGACGACGACCACTGACACTTCGAGGGACGGGCTAGCGCGTGGCCGAGGCGGCAGACATCCTGGGGGCGTCCCCCACTCCTGTCCGGCGCCGATGGCTGCGGCGCGCGGTGGTCCTGCTCGCCGGGACGCCCGTCCTCGCCGCCCTGGTCTACTCTCCCGCCCCCGAGGCCCAGGCCGCCCAGGCGGCCACCGTGGACGTCCAGCTGACCTCGATGGCCCCGTCCGCCCCGGTCAAGGGCGACACCCTGACCATCTCCGGCACCCTGGTCAACAACGGCTCCGAGACGATCAACGACGCCCACGTGGGCCTGCGGGTCGGACCGCTGCTCGCGGACCGGTCGTCGATCGACGAGGCGGCGGAGCGCACCGGCTTCCGGGCCGGCGCGGATCCCGGGGAGATCGATCCGGCCCACGCCGTGAAGATCGCCTCGCTGCCGCCGAAGGTCAACCACTCGTTCACGCTCACGGTCCCGGTGAACAAGCTGGAGCTGGACAAGGACGGCGTCTACCAGCTCGGCGTCTCCCTGTCCGGCGCGACCGAGAGCCGCCCGTCCGAGCAGGTCCTCGGCATCAAGCGCACCTTCCTGCCCTGGCAGCCGGAGGCCGCCGCCAAGCGGGCCCAGCTCACGTACGTGTGGCCGCTGATCTCCCCCACCCACGTGACCGCGGAAACCGGCTCGGACGAGACCCAGACCCCCGTCTTCCTCGACGACTCGCTCGCCGAGGAGCTGCGTCCGGGCGGCCGGCTGGAGCGGATGGTCGCGCTCGGCAAGGAGCTGCCGATCACCTGGGTGATCGATCCCGACCTGCTCTACACGGTCGACGCGATGACCAAGGGCTACCGGGTCCGCGTCCCGGGCGGGAAGCCCGTCCAGGGCAAGAACAAGGCCGTCGCCGAACAGTGGCTGAGCTCGCTCGAGGCCGCCGTCCAGGGCAAGAAGGTCGTGGCCCTGCCCTTCGCCGACCCCGACCTCGCCTCGCTCGCCCACCGGGGCAAGGACGTCTCCGGGACCCTGGGCCAGCTGCGCCCCGCGACCGACAAGGCCAAGCAGGCCGTCGAGACGGTCCTGCACGTCCCCGCGTCCACCGACTTCTCCTGGCCCGTGGACGGCGCCATCGATCCCTCGATCGTCAACGTCGCCACCTCGGCCGGCGCCCACAACATCCTCACCCGCAGCGACAGCCTCTCGGAGAGCGGCGCCCTCGGGTACACCCCCTCGGCCGCCCGCCCCATCGGCGCGGGCGCCACCGCGCTCGTCGCCGACGAGGAACTGTCCACCGCCTTCGAGGGCGACATGCTGAGCGCCGGGAACTCCACGCTCGCCGTGCAGCGGTTCCTCGCCCACACCCTCGCCCTGAACCTGCAGAAGACCGACGAGCAGCGCAGCTTCGTCGTCACCCCGCAGCGGATGCCCGGCGTCAGCCAGGTGGAGACGATGGCCGAGGCCGTCCGCGCCCTCCAGGCCGGCCGCTGGACGGTGCCGGGCGACCTCGAGGCCGCGGCCGCGGCCAAACCCGATCCGTCGGCGGCCACCCAGGTGCCGGGTGCCGGGCAGTACCCCGAGGACCTTCGCAAGCAGGAGCTTCCGGTGACGGCCTTCGAGAAGATCCGAACCACCCAGAACACCCTCGACCACTTCAAGGTCATCCTCGCCGCACCCGACCGCGTCGAGATCCCCTTCGGCAACACCACCAACCGGGAGATGTCCACCTCCTGGCGCGGCCGCCCCGCGGAGGCCGCCGTCTACCGGGACCAGGTCCAGGACTATCTGATCGGCCTCACCGAGAAGGTCAAGGTCGTCCCCAAGTCCGACGCCACCCTGTCCGGGCACAGCGCCACCATTCCGGTGAGCGTCCAGAACAGCCTCGTCCAGGACGTGCACGACCTCGTCCTGCGGGTGAAGTCCGCCAACCCGACCCGCCTGATGTTCGACGGCAAGGGCGAGGCAGAACAGCAGGTCACCGTCCAGGGCGACCACACGCAGACCGTCAAGTTCACCGCGAACGCCACCGCGAGCGGCCCCGTCGAGGTCACCGCGCAGCTCTTCACGAAGGACGGCGTCCCCTACGGCAAGGAACGAAAGTTCACCGTGGACGCCACCGAGATCACCCCCACCGTCATGCTCGTCATCGCCGGCGGCGTGCTCCTCCTCGTCCTGGCGGGCATCAAGATGTACGCCAGCCGCAAGCGCATCGCGGCGCGTGCGGCCGCCGAGGAGAGCACGCAGCAGAGTGACGAGTCCCCGGACACCGGACCGCAAAGCACCGAGGGGTCCGGCACGAGTGAGACAGTGGACCGTTGAGCGATGCCGTGGCCGGTCGGCCTGGGGACGATGAGGTGGGGTTTCGATGAACGCGCCGTACGACGGTGACCGCGCGCAGGGCACTGGTGGGCCCACGCCCTCCCAGGGCACTGCCCCGGGCACCCCGGTGCCCGGGCAGGTCCCCGCGCCTGCGCCCGCGCCGGACCGTGACCCGTATGTCCAGGACGCCTACGACCACGACCCGTACCGGTCGCAGGACCTGTCCGCGCAGGACCCCGTGGCCGAGGTCCTCTACGACCGGGCCGCGCACCCCCCGCCGCCGCCGGGCACCTACCAGGAGCCCGGCCCGCTCTACGCGGCGCCCACCGCACCCTCATACGCCCCCGATCCGCGCGTCTGGGCACAGACCCCTCCGCCCGAGCCGGACGGCCCCTCCCGCCACCTGCCCTACGGCGACCACGCGACCACGACCCAGTTCGTCGGTGTGGACTCCCTCGTCACCAAGGCGTCGGACGAGCAGCCCGAACCCGACGCCTTCGCGCACCTGTACCGGGACCAGGAGGCGGCGCCCCGCACCCCCGCCGAGGACGTCCCCGTCGCCGCCCCGGCCCCGGCCAAGCCCGCCGGGCGGGCGGCCAGCCTGCTGAAGTCCAGCGCGCTCATGGCGGCCGGCACGATCGTCTCCCGCATCACCGGCTTCCTGCGGACCCTGGTGATCGCCGGCGCCATCGGCGTGGGCACCTTCAACGACACGTACCAGATCGCCAACACCCTGCCCACGATGATCTACGTGCTGGTCGGCGGCGGCGCCCTCAACGCGGTCTTCATCCCCCAGCTCGTGCGGGCCATGAAGAACGACAGTGACGGCGGTCAGGCGTACGCCAACCGGCTGCTGACCCTCGTGGTGGTCCTGCTGGCCGCCATCACCACCATCTGCGTCCTGGCCGCGCCGGTGTTCATCACGATGATGTCGCCGAAGATCGCCTCCGACCCCCGGCAGATGGATGTGGCGGTCGCCTTCGCCCGCTACTGCCTGCCCACCATGTTCTTCATGGGCGTGCACGTGGTGCTCGGTCAGATCCTCAACGCCCGCGGCCGGTTCGGCGCGATGATGTGGACCCCGGTCCTCAACAACATCGTGGTCATCGCCACCTTCGGCGCCTTCATCTGGGCCTTCGGCGGCTTCACCACCTCCGGCGTCAACGCCACCACCGTCACCTCCGACGGGGTCCGCCTGCTGGGCCTCGGCACCCTGCTGGGCCTCACCGTCCAGGCCCTGGCCATGCTGCCCTACCTGCGCGACGCCGGATTCAAGCCGCGCCTGCGCTTCGACTGGAAGGGCCACGGCCTCGGCAAGGCCGCCCGGCTGGCCAAGTGGACGTTCTTCTTCGTCCTCGCCAACCAGATCGGGCTCGTCGTCGTCACCCAGCTCGCCACCTGGGCCGGATCGGTCGCCGAGAAGCAGGGTCATCCCGGCACCGGCATCACGGCCTACAACTACGCACTGCTGCTCTGGCAGATGCCGCAGGCCATCATCACCGTCTCCGTCATGACGGCCGTCCTGCCGCGCATCTCCCGCTCCGCCCACGACGGGGACGCCGCCGCCGTCCGCGACGACATCTCCTACGGGCTGCGCACCTCCGCCGTCGCGATCGTGCCCTGCGCCTTCGCGTTCCTCGCCCTCGGCGTCCCCATGGCCACCCTGCTCTACGCCGGCTCCGGCTCCGGCGCCCAGAACATCGGCTACGTCCTGATGGCCTTCGGCCTCGGACTGATCCCGTACTCGGTCCAGTACGTGGTGCTGCGCGGCTTCTACGCCTACGAGGACACCCGCACGCCCTTCTACAACACCGTCATCGTCGCCGCCGTCAACGCGGCGGGCTCCGCGGCCTCCTTCTTCCTCCTGCCCGCCCGGTGGGCCGTCGTCGGCATGGCCGCCGCCTACGGCCTCGGCTACGCCGTGGGCGTGGGCGTGGCCTGGCGCCGCCTCAAGACCCGCCTCGGCGGCGACCTCGACGGCGCGCACGTGATGCGCACCTATGCCCGCCTCACCGGCGCCTGCGTTCCCGCCGCCGCCGTGGCCGGGGCCGCCGCCTACGGAGTCACCCGGTGGCTGGGCAGCGGAGTCGCAGGCTCCGCAGCCTCCCTCGTGGCCGGCGGCATCGCCCTGGCGGCCGTGTTCCTCATCGCCGCCAAGCGCATGCGGATCGAAGAACTCAACTCGATGGTCGGAATGGTCCGCGGACGACTGGGGCGCTGATGCGCACAACCGTCGCCCCCCTTCGTGTGTCGTGCATAGCGTCGGACTGTGGGCACAATTGGCATGGCTTCGCAGACTGGCCGACAGCGCGCAACGGATGGGGAGGCGGGAACGACGGTGGCGGAACGTAGCACGGCTGCCGTCGACGTGGCCGACAACAGTGGCGACAAGCCGCTGGCCGCGAAAGCGGACAAGGCCACGGCCGACGGGGTGGACACCCAGAACGGACGAGCCGCGGACGGACCCATGACCGAAAAGGACGGCGAACGCACGACCGCGGCTCCTGCGGCCGCACCCGAACTCCACAGCGGCCACAAGCTCGCCAGACGCTACCGGCTCGAAGAGTGCGTCACCCGAGTGGACGGATTCAGCAGCTGGCGTGCGATGGACGAGAAGCTGCGCCGGGCCGTCGGCGTCCACCTGCTGCCCGCCGACCACCCGCGGGCCCGCTCCGTCCTGGCGGCCGCACGCTCCTCCGCCCTGCTCGGCGACCCCCGGTTCGTCCAGGTCCTGGACGCCGTCGAGGAGAACGACCTCGTCTACGTCGTCCACGAATGGCTGCCGGACGCCACCGAGCTCACCGCGCTCCTCGCCGCGGGCCCCCTCGAGCCCCACGAGGCCTACCAGCTGGTCAGCCAGGTCTCCCAGGCGATGACCGCGGCCCACCGCGAGGGCCTCGCCCACCTGCGTCTGACGCCCAGCGCGATACTGCGGACCTCCACCGGCCAGTACCGCATCCGCGGCCTCGCCGTGAACGCCGCCCTGCGCGGCATCACCAGCGAGACCCCGCAGCGGGCCGACACCGAGGCCATCGGCGCACTCCTGTACGCCGCGCTCACCCAGCGCTGGCCCTACGAGACCGACGCCTACGGCCTCACCGGCCTGCCGAAGGGCGTCGGCCTGATCCCCCCGGACCAGGTCCGCGCCGGAGTCCACCGGGGCCTGGGCGAGCTCGCCATGCGCGCCCTCGCCAACGACGGGGCCACCGCCTCCCGGCAGGAACCCGCCTGCACCACCCCCGAGGAGCTGGCCAAGGCCGTCGCCGCGATGCCCCGCATCCGGCCGCCGGAGCCCGCCTTCACCGCCCCGCCCGAGTACCAGCACACCACCTACCAGCAGGGCAGCTACGGCCGCCCGACGCCGCCCGGACTGTCCACCACGCAGTCCTCGGTCGTGCCCCCGCCGCCCCCGCTGCAGAGCCGCACCGGCCGCGCCCTGAAGTGGGGCGTCGCCGCCCTGCTGATCGCCGCCCTCGGCCTCGGCAGCTGGCAGCTCGCCGACACCCTCCTGGACCGCAACAGCGGCGGCACCAACGGCCCGAACCACACGCAGACCGAGTCCGACGACAACCCGCAGAAGAAGCAGGAACCCGCCCCGCTCGAGATCAAGGGGGCGCAGGAGTACTTCCCGGACGGCAAACCGCAGAACGCCGAGGACGTCTCGAACACCTACGACGGAGACACCTCCACCTTCTGGCGCACCAAGAGCTTCTACGACGGCCCCGAGATGAAGATCAAGGACGGCGTCGGCATCGTCTACGACCTCGGCTCCGAACACGAGGTCAACGGAGCCTCGATAACGCTGAAGTACGGCGGCGCACACACCACCCTCACGCTGTACGCCACCGACTCGAAGTCCCCCAAGGGCTCCGTCGGCTCCATGACGAAGATCGCCGGAACCACGACCTCGGAGACCGCCCTCCAGCTGGCCGCCGAGAAGCCCGTGAAGACGCGCTACGTGTTGCTGTGGATCACCGCGATGCCGCATGCCCCACTCGACGACTTCAGCGATCCCGGATACAAGCAGGCCATCACCAACGTCTCGTTCCTCCGGGCCCCGTAGCGTTCCTCGGAACCGGACGCGCCGAAATGAGCGGGGCTGTGGGAGCAAAGCGCCCACAGCCCCCGAACACGACCCCGTCGGTACGACCGGCATCTACGGTCGGTAGGAGGCGGTCCGCGTGTGCAGGCCCGTGTTCGGGTACTGCGGCCGGCCCTCAGCGGACGAATGCAGCGGATCCTGGTCGTGCACCACGGCCGTGTAGCACGTGTGGCTGCCGAGGGAATCGCCGTGGCTCGGATGCGAGCAGGTGGAGGCCTTGCCGTCGTTGTCGCGCACGAGCTGCGCCGTGCCCCACGGCTCTCGGAAAGCCTGATGCGAGCCCAGGCCGTGTTGCTTGACGCTGTATCGCAGTTCAGCGGCAAACCCGCTTGAATACCAGCACGGCCAACCAGGAGGGAAGTCATGAGGCCTGCGGCTGACGATCCCAGCCTGGTCCAGGACCAGGAGCTGTTGGCCCGGCACGTCGCCGGCGATACCGAGGCTTTCGGCGAGCTCGTGAGGCGCCACCGCGACCGGCTCTGGGCCGTGGCCCTGCGGACGCTCGGCGACCGGGAGGAAGCCGCCGACGCGGTCCAGGACGCCCTCGTCTCCGCCTACCGGGCCGCCCATACCTTCCGCGGGGACTCCGCCGTCACCACCTGGCTGCACCGCATCACCGTCAACGCCTGCCTCGACCGTGCCCGCAAGGCCGCCTCCCGCAAGACCTCGCCCCTCGACGACACGGAGCGCCTGGAGCGCCTCCTGGAGCCCCACGAGTCCGCCGAGGCCCCCGCGGAACGCCAGGACCTCCACCGCCAGCTCCTGGCCGCCCTCAGCACCCTCCCCGCCGACCAGCGGGCCGCACTCGTCCTCGTCGACATGCAGGGTTACCCCGTCGCCGAAGCCGCCGCGGTCCTCGACGTGCCCACCGGCACCGTGAAGAGCCGGTGCGCACGCGGCCGGGCGAAACTCCTCCCGATGCTCACTCATCTGCGCTCGAATGCCGGGGATAACACCGCCACCGAGCGGGGAAGGAACCGGACGCCGGGGACAGCCGTCCCACCAGCGGCAGAACCCAGGCATCCAGACCCCGACGCAGTGAAGGGCGGAGGTGGACGACCGTGAGCCCCACCACCGGCACGACCGGCACGATCCGGCACCCGGACGTCTCGGAGATCTCCGACCTGACCGAAGGACTGCTCTCCCCGACCCGCAGCGCCGAGATCCTCCGCCATCTCGGCGAGTGCGCGCTGTGCGCCGACGTCCGCGCCTCCCTGGAGGAGATCCGCGCCCTGCTGGGCACCCTCCCGGGGCCGGCCCGGATGCCCGCGGACATCGCGGGCCGCATCGACGCCGCCCTCGCCGCCGAGGCTCTCCTCGACGCCACCACCCCCAAGGCTTCCCCCGCGGGCGAGCGGCCCGCAGCCGCCCGGCCCCGCCCCGCCGACCGCGATGTTTCACGTGAAACATCGCCTCCTGGTCACCCGACCGGCCCAAGCGGCCCGGGGCGGCGCCGCGCCCGCCGCAGGATCGCCGTCCTCGCGGGACTGGCCGGGGCGGCGGCCTGCGCCCTCGGCATCTTCCTGTTCGGCGACCTCTCCGGCCCGCCCGCACAGACGGCGCACGACGCGGCCAGCTCCGCTGCCCAGCCCCACACCGCCGACGGCGGTTACACCGCCCAAGGCCTCCCGGAGACGGTCCGCCGGCTCCTCGCCTCCGAAAACGATGCCGGCGCGGTACCAGACGAGCAGAACAAGACGTACGGACTGGAGAACTCCCCTCCGGGCGCCGGAGTCGCACCCAACGACCGCCGGGCGGCCCCCGTACCGGCCTGCGTGCAGAAGGCGACCGGCCGAACCGACGCGCCGATCGCCACCGAGCGCGGCAGCTACCAGGGCACCGCCGTCCTCCTGCTCGTCCTGTCCCACCCGGGTGACACCTCCCGCGTGGACGCCTACCTCGTGGACAGCGGCTGTGAAACCGCCCCCGCCACCACCGGACGGGTGCTGCTCACGCACACCTATGCCCGAAGCTGACACATCAGGGCCCGCACCGGGGCAGGCGGGGAATGCGGGCGCCGTAGGATCCGTTGGGTGGGGTGAGAGTCCGCACCGGCCCCCGGTAGGCAGCACGCAGTCCGCAGAGACGAGGAAGAAACCCGTGAGCGACGTCCGAAACGTGATCATCATCGGATCCGGACCGGCCGGCTACACCGCCGCCCTGTACACCGCACGTGCTTCGCTCAAGCCGCTGGTGTTCGAAGGCGCCGTCACCGCCGGCGGTGCGCTCATGAACACCACCGAGGTGGAGAACTTCCCCGGCTTCCAGGACGGCATCATGGGACCGGACCTCATGGACAACATGCGCGGCCAGGCCGAGCGCTTCGGCGCCGAACTGGTTCCGGACGACGTCGTGTCCGTGGACCTCACCGGTGAGATCAAGACCGTCACCGACACCGCCGGCACCGTGCACCGCGCCAAGGCCGTCATCGTCACCACGGGCTCCCAGCACCGCAAGCTCGGCCTGCCGAACGAGGACGCCCTCTCGGGCCGCGGCGTCTCCTGGTGCGCCACCTGCGACGGGTTCTTCTTCAAGGACCACGACATCGCCGTCGTCGGCGGCGGCGACACCGCGATCGAGGAAGCGACCTTCCTCTCCCGGTTCGCCAAGTCCGTCACGATCGTCCACCGTCGCGACACCCTGCGCGCCTCCAAGGCCATGCAGGACCGCGCCTTCGCCGACCCGAAGATCAAGTTCGCCTGGAACAGCGAGGTCGCCGAGATCCACGGCGAGCAGAAGCTCTCCGGTGTGACCCTGCGCAACACCAAGACCGGCGAGACCTCCGCGCTGCCCGTGACCGGCCTCTTCATCGCCGTCGGCCACGACCCGCGCACCGAGCTGTTCAAGGACCAGCTGGAGCTCGACGACGAGGGCTACCTCAAGGTCGACGCCCCCTCCACCCGGACCAACGTCACGGGCGTCTTCGGCGCCGGCGACGTCGTGGACCACACCTACCGTCAGGCCATCACCGCCGCGGGCACCGGTTGCTCCGCCGCGCTCGACGCCGAACGCTTCCTCGCCGCCCTCGCGGACGCCGAGAAGGCCCACGCGACCGTCTGACCGGTCCACCCCCCGTACCAGCCCCACCCACACCCCGCAGGAAGAAGGAGGCCGCTGTGGCCGGCACCCTCAAGAACGTGACCGACGCTGACTTCGACGCCGAGGTCCTCAGGAGCGACAAGCCCGTACTGGTGGACTTCTGGGCCGCCTGGTGCGGACCGTGCCGCCAGATCGCGCCGTCCCTCGAGGCCATCGCCGCCGAGTACGGTGACCAGATCGAGATCGTCAAGCTGAACATCGACGAGAACCCGGCCACGGCCGCCAAGTACGGCGTCATGTCCATCCCGACCCTGAACGTGTACCAGGGCGGCGAGGTCGCCAAGACCATCGTGGGTGCCAAGCCGAAGGCCGCCATCCTGCGCGACCTCGAGGGCTTCGTCCAGGTCAAGACCGCCTGACGAACCCCGTGTTTCACGTGGAACGGGGCCGCCCCTCCCAGGGGCGGCCCCGTTCCACGTATCCGGCTCACAGCGGGCGCAGTGCCGGCTCCTTGCGCGCCGCACCCAGCAGCCGGTCCAGCGCCAGCTCCACGTCTTCCTTCCACGACAGCGTGGAACGCAACTCCAGCCGCAACCGCGGATGCGCCGGGTGGGGCCGTACCGTCTTGAAGCCCACCGCGAGCAGGTGGTCCGCAGGGAGCAGACACGCGGGTCCCTCCCACCGGGCGTCCCCGAACGCCTCGATGGCCCGGAACCCCCGCCGCAGCAGGTCCTTCGCCACCGTCTGGACCATCACCCGGCCGAGCCCCTGCCCCTGATATCCCGGCATGATCCACGCGGTGATCAGCTGCACGGCGTCCGGCGACACCGGACTGGTCGGAAACGCCGTGGACCGCGGGACGTACGCGGGGGGCGCGTACAGCACGAACCCGACGGGAACCTCGTCCACGTAGACCACGCGGCCGCACGACCCCCACTCCAGGAGGACGGCGGAGATCCAGGCCTCCTTCTCCAGCGCCGGCGTACCCGCCTTCATGGCGGCCTCACCACTGACCGGATCGAGCTCCCAGAACACGCAGGACCTGCAACGACGCGGCAGATCCTGGAGGTTGTCCAGCGTGAGCGGTACCAGCCGACGACCCATGAACGCATCGTAGCCACTGGCTCCCGCTCTTTCGACAGGCACGGCGCCTACAGAACGACAAAGGGGCGGACCGCGCCGGTTCCCACCGGCACGGTCCGCCCCTCGGCGGCCCCGGGGTCACTCCCCGGACAGACCCTGCTCCAGCACCCGGCCCTCGCCCGGCGCCAGCGTCCCCAAAATGCGCTCCAGATCCTCCATCGACGCGAACTCGACGGTGATCTTGCCCTTCTTCTGGCCCAGGTCGACCTTCACCCGCGTCTCGAACCGGTCCGACAGGCGCGTCGCCAGCTCACTGAGCGCCGGAGCCACCCGGGCTCCGGCGCGCGGACCCTTGGGCTTCACCGCACTGGAGGGCTCCGACGCCATCAGCGTCACGATCTCCTCCACCGCGCGCACCGACAGCCCCTCGGCCACGATCCGGTGCGCCAGACGGTCCTGCTGCTCGGAGTCCTCGACCGACAGCAGCGCCCGCGCATGACCCGCCGACAGCACCCCCGCAGCCACCCGGCGCTGCACCGACGGCGACAGCTTCAGCAGCCGAAGCGTGTTCGACACCTGCGGACGCGAGCGCCCGATCCGGTCCGCCAGCTGATCGTGCGTGCAGTTGAAGTCCTTGAGGAGCTGGTCGTACGCCGCAGCCTCCTCCAGGGGATTGAGCTGCGCCCGGTGCAGGTTCTCCAGCAGCGCGTCCAGCAGCAGCTTCTCGTCGTCCGTCGCCCGGATGATCGCCGGAATGTTCTCCAGGCCGGCCTCCCGGCAGGCCCGCCAGCGCCGCTCACCCATGATCAGCTCATAGCGGCCGGGAGACGCCTGCCTCACCACCACCGGCTGAAGCAGACCCACCTCCTGGATGGAGGTCACCAGCTCGGCCAGCGCGTCCTCGTCGAACACCTCGCGCGGCTGCCGCGGGTTCGGCGTGATCGCGTCCATCGGGAGCTCCGCGAACGTCGCCCCGGCCACCGAGCCGGCCTCCGGCGCCGTCGGCACGGGTTCGCTCGCCGGCGCCACCGCGAACGATGTTTCACGTGAAACATCGGCCTGCGCCAGCGACGCCAGCTTCGCCGCCGCGATCCCGCGCTCCGAGGTGATCACCGGCACCGCCGACGGTGACGTCGACCCGCCGCCGACCACCGGCGGCGTCTTCTCCTGCGGAGCCGCCGGAATCAGTGCACCGAGCCCCCGCCCCAGGCCTCTACGTCGCTCGCTCACTGGATCCCCTCCGCCACACTCTGCGTGCTGTTCACACCCGCGCCCAGATGGGCTTGCCGGGCGTCGTACTGCATTCCAACCCCACGAAACGCGATCTCCCGCGCCGCCTCCAGGTAGGAGAGCGAACCGCTGGAGCCCGGGTCGTACGTGAGCACCGTCTGGCCGTAGCTCGGCGCCTCGGAGATGCGCACCGACCGCGGGATGCTCGTCCGCAGCACCTCCTTGCCGAAGTGGCTGCGCACCTCGTCCGCCACCTGCGAGGCCAGCCGCGTCCTGCCGTCGTACATCGTCAGCAGGATCGTGGACACGTGCAGCGCCGGGTTCAGGTGGGCCCGCACCAGATCGACGTTCCGCAGCAGCTGCCCCAGACCCTCGAGCGCGTAGTACTCGCACTGGATCGGAATCAGCACCTCCGCGCCCGCCACCAGGGCGTTGACCGTCAGCAGTCCCAGCGAAGGCGGGCAGTCGATCAGGATGTAGTCGAGCGGCTGCTCGTACGCCTGGATCGCCCGCTGCAGCCGGCTCTCACGGGCCACCAGCGACACCAGCTCGATCTCCGCACCCGCCAGGTCGATCGTGGCCGGAGCGCAGAAGAGCCCCTCCACATCCACCACGGGCTGGACGACCTCGAGCAGCGGCCTGCTGTCCACCAGCACGTCGTAGATCGACGGGACATCCGCGTGGTGGTCGATGCCCAGGGCCGTGGAGGCGTTGCCCTGCGGGTCGAGGTCGACCACCAGGACCCGGGCTCCGTGCAGCGCCAGCGAGGCCGCCAGGTTCACGGTCGTGGTGGTCTTGCCCACGCCGCCCTTCTGGTTGGCGACCACGATGACCCGGGTCTGCTCCGGGCGGGGCAGACCCTCGCCGGCGCGCCCCAGCGCCTCGACCGCCAGCTGGGCGGCTCGGCCGATCGGGGTGTCGTTGTCTACAAGGGGAGGAGGCGATGTTTCACGTGAAACATCGTCTCCCGCCGATTCAGAGCGGGGACCGGGGACCGGATCGGCCATCGGCCCCGCGAGGTTGGCGTCGGACCGCACGGTGTCACTCTCCTCGACATCAGGCTCGCGATGAACAGAGCCTGCCATGTCACCCGGGTCGCGAACCAGCGGGGCCCGTACTCCTGTGGATGAATCCACCGTTGTGGACAACTCCGTCCCCCTCGCGTCCTTGCGGGGGCGGGGGGACGCAGCCGCACGACCGCGGCTGATGATTCCGTGCAGCAGAGAGCGACGTTTCACGTGAAACACGATGCCCGGGCGAGCACTGCACGCCGCTACGACACTCCGAAATCCATACCTATAGGGCTCAACACCGGCGAAATCTCCCGCAGAACCCCATGAAGCGGAGGTTCAGCGACGCCGACGCGTGCGCCCGACCCGGGCCGCCTTGGCCCGCTTGGCGGCGAACCGCACCCCGCCGGGGCTCTCTCCGACCTCGACGCGCACCACCGTCGACAGGGGGTCCACGACACCCTCACCCACGTGCAGCACCGAGGTCTTCACCACACCGAGCTTCGCCAGGGCGCTCTTCGCCGACACCAGCTCCTCCTCGGCGGTATCGCCCTTGAGGGCCAGCATCTCCCCGTACGGACGCAGCAGGGGCACGCCCCAGCCGGCCAGCCGGTCCAGCGGAGCCACCGCCCGAGCCGTCACCACGTGCACCGGCTGCACCTTGCCGAGGACTTCCTCGGCCCGCCCGCGCACCACCGTGACGTGGTCCAGGCCCAGCAGCTCCACGGCCTCCTGGAGGAAGGTCGTGCGCCGCAGCAGCGGCTCGAGCAGCGTGATCTTCAGGTCGCGGCGCACCAACGCCAGCGGGATGCCCGGCAGACCGGCACCCGAGCCCACGTCGCACACGGTGACCCCCTGGGGGACCACCTCCGACAGCACAGCGCAGTTCAGCAGATGCCGCTCCCACAGCCGCGGCACCTCACGCGGCCCGATCAGGCCCCGCTTCACTCCCGCATCGGCCAGCAGCTCCGCGTAGCGCACAGCTTCCGGGAAAAACTCACCGAACACCGCGCGCGCCTCTTCAGGCGCCGGGGGGAGCTCAGCTGCCTCCGTCACGGGGACCGTCCCTTCCGTACCGCATGGTTCTGAAGAACCACGTCTTCAAGATGGCGCGTCGTTCACATGCCAGGCTGACAAACTTCGGCCCCGTCTGCGACACAGACGGGGCCGAACACTCTCGCTACCGGTCAGGCCGGGAGCACGACGACGAAGCGCTGCGGCTCCTCGCCCTCGGACTCGCTCCGCAGACCGGCCGCCGCCACGGCGTCGTGGACGACCTTGCGCTCGAACGGGGTCATCGGGGCCAGCTTCAGGGGCTCGCCGGACGCCTTCACGTCCGCCGCGGCCTGAGCGCCCAGCGCCGCCAGCTCCTCGCGCTTCTTCGCACGGAACCCGGCGATGTCCAGCATCAGCCGGCTGCGGTCCCCGGTCTCACGGTGCACGGCGAGGCGGGTCAGCTCCTGCAGAGCCTCCAGGACCTCACCGTCGCGGCCCACGAGCTTCTGCAGGTCACGGCTGGCCGAGTCACTGACGATGGATACCGCGGCCCGGTCGGCCTCGACGTCCATGTCGATGTCGCCGTCCAGGTCGGCGATGTCCAGCAGACCCTCAAGGTAGTCGGCCGCGATCTCACCCTCCTGCTCGAGGCGGGTCAGGGTGTCGCCACTCTCAGCGGCGGCGGTGGTGGTGCCTTCCGTCACGGGAGGGACTCCTTCTTACTTCTTGGAGGGCTTGCTGGGGGGCGTCTGACGCTTCGACTTCGACTGCCGCTTGGGCTGCTGCCGCTTCGTGGCAACACCACCGCTGGCGGCGTCCGAGTCGACGGTGGTTTCAGAACTCTTGATCACCGAGCCGTCCGCCTGAGCGGCCATGCCCTGCTTGGTGAGCGCGGAGATGAACTTGCGCTCGTTGTCGTTGCGGTCCGGACCCTTGGCCACGATCGCCGCGACGACCTTCTTCTTGCCCCGGCCCTTGACGTCACCGTGCGAGCTGACGTGCTTCAGCAGGCGGGTCAGGTACTGGTCCTGGGCCTTGCTGCCCGGCGTCGGGTTCTGGTTGATCACGTACATCTGCTGGCCCATGGTCCACACGTTCGTGGTCAGCCAGTAGACGAGGACACCGACGGGGAAGTTGATGCCCATGACCGCGAAGATCACGGGGAAGATGTACATCAGCATCTTCTGCTGCTGCATGAACGGCGTCTTGACCGACAGGTCGACGTTCTTCTGCATCAGCTGACGCTGGGTGTAGAACTGCGACAGCGACATCAAGATGATCATGACGGCGGTCACGACACGCACGTCGGTGATCGAGGCGCCGAGGGCGGCGACCTTCTCGGAGCTGTCCATGAACTTCGCCGCCAGCGGGGCGCCGAAGATGTGCGCCTCCCGCGCGCTCTCCAGCAGCGGACCGTCGATGACGCCGATCTTCTTGCCGTTGGCGATGCTCGCCAGCACGTGGTAGAGCGCGAAGAAGAACGGGGACTGCGCCAGGATGGGAAGGCACGAGGAGAGCGGGTTGGTGCCCGTCTCCTTGTACAGCTTCATCATCTCTTCGGACTGACGCTGCTTGTCGTTCTTGTAGCGCTCCTGGATCGCCTTCATCTTCGGCTGGAGCGCCTGCATGCCACGCGTCGCCTTGATCTGCTTCACGAAGAGCGGGATCAGGCAGATACGAATCAAGATCACCAGGGACACGATGGACAGGCCCCAGGCCCACCCACTGTCCGCACCGAAGATCGCCCCGTACAGCTTGTGGAACTGGACGATGATCCACGAAACGGGTGTGGTGATAAAGCTGAACAGACTGGCAATCGTGTCCACTAATCAGGCTCCTTGAGCATTGCGAGATCTACGCAACGCACTGCGCAGCTGCTCGTGCCAACGCGGGCGTTTACGAGGTGGGACGTGGTCCACACCACCCGGGGACCACGGATTGCACCGCAGGATCCGCCAGGCGGTCAGAACCGTCCCCTTCACCGCACCATGCCGGTCGATGGCCGTGTACCCGTAGTGCGAACACGAGGGGTAGTAGCGGCACACCGGCCCGAGCAGCGGACTGATCGTCCACTGGTACAGCTTGATCAAAGCGAGCAGCGGGTACTTCATCGAGCCACGCCTCCCAGGAGCCGCACCAGAGCGGCATCCAGGTCCCGGGCCAGTTCGTCGGGGCCGGCATCACCCGCTCCGGGCAACGCACGTACCACCACCAGGCTACCGGCGGGCAGCTGAGACAGCCGCTCCCGGACCAGATGGCGCAGACGGCGCTTCACCCGGTTACGTATGACGGCGTTGCCGACAGCCTTGCTGACGACGAAACCCGCACGCGTCGAGGGATCGATCTCCCCCGGCTCGTGCGGGTCCGTTGCACCGCTTGTACGTAGGTGGACGACGAGGAGCGGGCGACCAGCCCGGCGACCTCGGCGTACCGCGCTCGCGAAGTCCTCGCGCCGCCTCAGCCGATTCTCGGGAGACAGCACGACGTCACGACCTGCGTGTGGTTACGCGGAAAGGGCGGCGCGGCCCTTGCTGCGGCGGTTCGCGAGGATCGCGCGACCGGCACGGGTACGCATCCGCAGGCGGAAGCCGTGGGTCTTGGCACGACGGCGGTTGTTCGGCTGGAAGGTGCGCTTGCTCACTCGGGGGCTCCAGAGAATGAAATCGTTGTGGCGGGACATCGCCTGGCTGTCACCGTGCGCCCACGAGGAAACTCGCGTGTTCGCCCGAGTGGCACCGCTAAACGATCACTGTCAGTGATCTTCGCCCATCGGTAGGCAGGCGGCAGCAGCCATCGACAACTCGACCTCGTTACGGTACGCGCGGCTACGCCATCCGGTCAAACCGAGGCGGCGCTGCCCCACACTGTGCACAGGCTGTGGACAACGACTTGAACCGTACCCGCTGGCCTGACTACCGTTGCCTGACCCTGGATTTTTTGTCCCGACCGTCCCAAAGAACCACACATTCGTGGGACCCCTGTGAGAGAGCGTGCTCTGTGGCTGACGTACCTGCCGATCTTGCCGCAGTGTGGCCAAGGGTGCTCGAAAAGCTCCTCGGGGAGGGACAGCCGGGGATCGAACCCAAGGACAAGCAGTGGGTCGAGCGGTGCCAGCCGCTGGCACTCGTCGCCGACACCGCACTGCTCGCCGTCCCCAACGAGTGGGGCAAGCGCGTCCTCGAAGGCCGCCTCGCGCCCCTGATCAGCGACGCGCTCAGCCGCGAGTGCGGCCGCCCCATCCGGATCGCCATCACCGTGGACGACTCCGCCGGCGAGCCCGCGCCGCCCGCCCCGAGCGGTCAGCAGCAGGGCGGGTACGAGCCGTACGGCGGCCAGCGCCCCGGCGGCCCGGGCGGCCCCTCCGACGACCAGCTCCCCACCGCCCGCCCCGCCTACCCGGACTACCAGCAGCCGCGCCCCGAGCCCGGCGCGTGGCCCCGGGGCGGCCAGCAGGACGACTACGGCTGGCAGCAGCCCCGCCTCGGCGGCTTCCCCGAGCGCGACCCCTACGCCTCACCGCAGCCGGGATACCTCCAGCAGTCCGAGCCCTCCGCCTACGACCAGGGCTCCTACGAGCAGCAGTACGAGCAGGCCCCGTACGAGTCCCAGCAGCCGCACCCGGGCCACCAGTCCCATCAGTACGAGCAGCAGCAGTACGAGCAGCCCACGCCGCGCCAGGCTCCCGGGCGGCCGGCGAGCGCCCCGGCCCCGTCCGGCGGCTCCACCTCCGGCCCTCTCGAGCCGACCGCCCGGCTGAACCCCAAGTACCTCTTCGACACCTTCGTCATCGGCGCCTCCAACCGCTTCGCGCACGCCGCCGCGGTGGCCGTCGCCGAGGCACCCGCGAAGGCGTACAACCCGCTCTTCATCTACGGGGAGTCGGGCCTCGGCAAGACGCACCTGCTGCACGCCATCGGGCACTACGCGCGGAGCCTCTACCCCGGCACCCGCGTGCGGTACGTGAGCTCCGAGGAGTTCACCAACGAGTTCATCAACTCCATCCGCGACGGCAAGGGCGACGCGTTCCGCAAGCGCTACCGCGAGATGGACATCCTGCTCGTCGACGACATCCAGTTCCTCGCGAGCAAGGAGTCGACGCAGGAGGAGTTCTTCCACACCTTCAACACGCTCCACAACGCCAACAAGCAGATCGTGCTCTCCTCCGACCGGCCGCCCAAGCAGCTCGTCACCCTCGAGGACCGGCTCCGCAACCGCTTCGAGTGGGGCCTGATCACCGACGTCCAGCCGCCCGAGCTGGAGACCCGCATCGCGATCCTGCGCAAGAAGGCGGTCCAGGAGCAGCTCAACGCCCCGCCGGAGGTACTGGAGTTCATCGCCTCCCGCATCTCGCGCAACATCCGCGAGCTGGAGGGGGCGCTGATCCGGGTCACCGCCTTCGCGAGCCTCAACCGCCAGCCGGTCGACCTGGGTCTGACCGAGGACGTCCTCAAGAACCTGATCCCGGGCGGCGAGGACAGCGCGCCCGAGATCACGGCGACCGACATCATGGCGGCCACCGCCGACTACTTCGGGCTCACCGTGGACGACCTGTGCGGTTCCTCGCGCAGCCGCGTCCTGGTCACCGCCCGGCAGATCGCCATGTACCTGTGCCGGGAGCTCACCGACCTGTCCCTGCCCAAGATCGGGGCCCAGTTCGGCGGGCGCGACCACACCACGGTCATGCACGCGGACCGCAAGATCCGCGCCCTGATGGCGGAGCGCCGCTCGATCTACAACCAGGTCACGGAGCTCACCAACCGCATCAAGAACGCCTGAGCCGAGCCCCGGTCCGGCTCCTCGAGCCGGCCTCCACCCGCAGCCAAGAGGGCGCTCCCGGTCCATTCCGGGGGCGCCCTTCTTCGTGCGCGCGCCCCTGACCTGTTCGAATACGCCCCCGCGGGAGCAACTCATCCACAGATTCACGGACTTTCTGCCGTCCACACCCTGGGGACGGCCCCCATCGCCCACAATTTGTCCACAGGGGTGCCGGGTGAGGCACCATCAGTCCAGGTCAGCAGGCTGTGGAATTGTGCGCAAGCGTCATCCACAGCCTGTGGACAGTTTTTTCGTCCACAGCACTGTCCACGGCGTTGTCCACCGCCCACCCACAGGTTCGCCGACACTGTGCACAGGATCGGTGCTCTTCTCCACACCGTTGTCCACTGTTCGGCAACCCGCCACCCCCTCTCACCGCCCCGAGTGAAAGCGGTCACACGGAGGTGGACGTTTGGGCTGTGGAGTACTGGGGAAAAGCTGGGGACACACCTGTGGAGTAGTCGAGGTCGTCTGGGGACGGCTTGTGCAGAACTTTCCGTTCTCCACAGAGGCACCGTGTTGTCCACCGGTGCCACCCACAGGGTGTGGGGATAAAAAACGCGGCCTGACCTGCGAGGACGGGGTTATCCACCGTTTCCACAGGCCCTACTACTACCCCATAGAGAGTTAGCCCGGTTTCGGTTTTCAAGCAGGTCCTGTGCACAACTCGGCGGACGGGCTCGCCGCCGCCCCGCTCCCGACTTGACCGCCAGCCGCAGCGACTGTCGGCGCCGTACGTCAGACTGGTCCCCGGCACTCGAGCCATCGACGAGCCGACGACGAAGGCCGGCAGACGAGCGAGCAACAGCAGGAGGCGGTTCCGGTGAAGATCCGGGTGGAGCGCGACGTACTCGCGGAGGCGGTGGCCTGGGCGGCCCGCAGCCTCCCGGCCCGGCCGCCGGTGCCCGTTCTCGCGGGCCTGCTGCTGAAGGCCGAAGAGGGCACCCTCAGCCTCTCCGGCTTCGACTACGAGGTCTCGGCCCGCGTCTCCGTCGAGGCGGACGTCGAGGAGGACGGCACCGTCCTGGTCTCCGGCCGGCTGCTCGCCGACATCTGCCGCGCCCTCCCCAACCGGCCGGTGGAGATTTCCACAGACGGTGTACGGGCGACCGTGGTCTGCGGCTCCTCGCGGTTCACACTCCACACCCTGCCTGTGGAGGAATACCCGGCCCTGCCGCAGATGCCGACCGCGACCGGCACCGTGCCCGGCGAGGTCTTCGCCTCCGCCGCCGCCCAGGTCGCCATCGCCGCCGGCCGTGACGACACGCTGCCCGTGCTGACCGGTGTCCGCATCGAGATCGAGGGCGACCGCGTCACCCTGGCCTCGACCGACCGCTACCGCTTCGCGGTCCGCGAGTTCCTGTGGAAGCCGGAGAACCCGGACGCCTCCGCCGTCGCGCTGGTGCCCGCCAAGACCCTCCTGGACACCGCCAAGTCCCTGACCAGCGGTGACACCGTCACCCTGGCGCTGTCCGGCTCCGGTGCCGGTGAGGGCCTGATCGGCTTCGAGGGCGCCGGCCGCCGCACCACCACCCGCCTCCTCGAGGGCGACCTGCCGAAGTACCGCACGCTCTTCCCGACGGAGTTCAACTCCATCGCCGTGATCGAGACGGCCCCGTTCGTCGAGGCCGTCAAGCGCGTGGCCCTCGTCGCCGAGCGCAACACCCCGGTCCGCCTGAGCTTCGAGCAGGGCGTGCTGATCCTCGAGGCCGGCTCCTCCGACGATGCACAGGCTGTGGAGCGCGTCGACGCCAAGCTCGAGGGCGACGACATCTCGATCGCCTTCAACCCGACCTTCCTGCTCGACGGCCTGAGCGCGATCGACTCGCCCGCCGCGCAGCTCAGCTTCACCACGTCCACCAAGCCGGCGCTGCTCAGCGGCCGCCCGGCGGTCGACGCCGAAGCGGACGAGGCCTACAAGTACCTGATCATGCCGGTTCGCCTCTCCGGCTGATTCTTCCCAGGTCAGGCCCGGTCTCGCGCGCCGCGAGACCGGGCCTGACCGCGTTTCTCCCCCAGCCCGGGGCCGTGCGCGCCCCGTGGAGCCCGGCGGGCCCGCCGGGCGTAGGCTCGGGGCCTGGGATGTCCTCCGGGAAGCAGGAGGCCCCGGCAAAGACGGCCACAACGCTTAAGGAACCACCTGATGGAGCTTGGTCTCGTCGGTCTCGGCAAGATGGGCGGCAACATGCGCGAGCGCATCCGCCGCGCAGGCCACACCGTCATCGGATACGACCGCAACCCGGACCTCGCCGATGTCCACAGCCTGCAGGAGCTTGTGGACAGTCTGCAGGCCCCCCGCGTCGTGTGGGTCATGGTCCCGGCCGGTGCGGCCACCCAGTCCACCGTCGACGAGCTCGCCGAGCTGCTGTCGCCGGGCGACATCGTGGTCGACGGCGGCAACTCGCGCTGGACCGACGACGAGAAGCACGCCGCCGAACTGGCCGCCAAGGGCATCGGCTTCGTGGACTGCGGTGTCTCCGGTGGCGTGTGGGGTCTGGAGAACGGCTACGCCCTCATGTACGGCGGCGACAAGGAGCACGTCGCCGCGGTCCAGCCGGTCTTCGACGCCCTCAAGCCCGAGGGGCAGTTCGGCGCCGTGCACGCCGGCAAGGTCGGTGCGGGCCACTTCGCGAAGATGGTCCACAACGGCATCGAGTACGCCATGATGCAGGCCTACGCCGAGGGCTGGGAGCTCCTGGAGAAGGTGGACTCGGTCACCGACGTCCGCGAGGTCTTCCGCTCCTGGCAGGAGGGCACGGTCATCCGGTCCTGGCTGCTGGACCTGGCCGTGAACGCCCTCGACGAGGACGAGCACCTCGAGCAGCTGCGCGGTTTCGCGCAGGACTCGGGCGAGGGCCGCTGGACGGTGGAGGCGGCGATCGACAACGCCGTTCCGCTGCCGGCGATCACCGCCTCGCTGTTCGCGCGGTTCGCGTCGCGCCAGGACGACTCCCCGCAGATGAAGATGATCGCCGCGCTGCGCAACCAGTTCGGCGGTCACGCGGTCGAGAAGAAGTAGTCGAGTACGAGTAGGGACAGCGTGCGGCTCACAGCGGCTGCACGGCACCAGCACCACACAGAGCAGCAGGAAGCCGGGGGAGGTCGGCGCCGTATGCACGTTTCGCATCTCTCGCTGGCCGACTTCCGCTCGTACGCCCGGGCCGAGGTCCCCCTCGACCCGGGCGTCACCGCTTTCGTGGGGCCCAACGGCCAGGGGAAGACCAATCTGGTCGAGGCGATCGGCTACCTGTCGACACTGGGCAGCCACCGGGTCTCCTCGGACGCGCCGCTCGTACGGATGGGCGCGGACCGGGCGATCATCCGCGCAGCCGTCACCCAGGGCGAGCGCCAGCAGCTGATCGAGCTGGAGCTGAACCCGGGCCGGGCGAACCGGGCCCGGATCAACCGGTCCTCGCAGGTCAGGCCGCGGGACGTGCTGGGGATCGTACGGACGGTGCTGTTCGCGCCGGAGGACCTGGCCCTGGTGAAGGGCGACCCGGGCGAGCGGCGCCGGTTCCTGGACGAGCTGGTCACCGCGCGCTCCCCGCGGATGGCGGCGGTCCGCTCGGACTACGAGCGGGTGCTCAAGCAGCGCAACACCCTGCTGAAGTCGGCGGCGATGGCACGCCGGCACGGCGGCCGGTCCATGGACCTGTCGACCCTGGACGTGTGGGACCAGCATCTGGCGCGGGTGGGCGCGGAGCTGCTGGCGCAGCGGCTGGACCTGATCGCGACGCTGCTGCCGCTGGCGGACAAGGCGTACGAGCAGCTGGCGCCCGGCGGTGGTCCGCTGGGGCTCTCGTACCGGTCCTCGGCGGGCGAGCCGGTGGACAGCGGCTCGGCGCGCGGGCGCGAGGCGCTCTACGAGGTGCTGCTGGCGGCCCTGTCGGAGGTCCGCAAGCAGGAGATGGAGCGGGGCGTGACGCTGGTCGGTCCGCACCGCGACGACCTGCTCCTGCGGCTGGGGGAGCTGCCGGCCAAGGGGTACGCGAGCCATGGGGAGTCGTGGTCGTACGCGCTGGCCCTGCGGCTGGCCTCCTACGAGCTGCTGCGCTCGGAGGGCGCGGAGCCGGTGCTGATCCTGGACGACGTGTTCGCGGAGCTGGACGCGCGGCGGCGCGAGCGGCTGGCCGAGCTGGTGGCGCCGGGTGAGCAGGTGCTGGTGACGGCGGCGGTGGACGATGACGTTCCGGGTGTGTTGGTGGGGGCGCGGTTCGGGGTGTCCGGCGGTGAGGTGACCCGGCTGTGAGCGATCGGGACGGCGAGCGGGGCGCGGAGCCGCGCAAGGTGCCGGAGCCCTCCGGAGTGGACTTGGCGCGGCAGGCGCTGGCCGCGGCGCGGGAGCAGGCGCGGGCCCGGGGCAACGCGGCGGGCGGGAAGAAGCGGCAGCAGGGTCCGGGGCTGCGGTCCGGGGCCCGTGCGGACGGCCGGGACCCGATGCCGTTGATGGCGGCGCTGGACCGGCTGCGCACGGAGCGCGGCTGGGAGATGCCGATGGCGGTGGCGGGCGTGATGGAGCGCTGGCCGGAGATCGTCGGTCCGGACATCGCGGCGCACTGCGTGCCGGAGCGGTACGAGGACCGTGAGCTGGTGGTCCGCTGCGATTCCTCGGCGTGGGCGGCGCAGCTGAAGCTGCTGGCTCCGCAGCTGGTCGCGCGGCTGAACGCAGATCTGGGTCAGGGCACGGTGCGGATGATCCAGGTGCGGGGACCCGGCGGGCGGCCCCGGCAGTACGGGCCGTGGCGGGCGCCGGGGAGTTCCGGGCCGGGGGACACGTACGGCTAGGTCGTCTCTTTCGGATCTTGCCGGGCGGCACGGGTCTGGGGGCCCTCCCGGCGGTAGCTGCGGGAGCAGGATCCGAAAGAGACGGGCTGGATCCAGGCGGTGCCGGGCGGGCGCCGAGCCGGGGCACCGGAACCCAGGGCACCGGAACCCGGGGCACCGGAACCCGGGGCACCGGAGGCCGGAGCGTCGTGACGCGGAGCGTCGGAACCCCGGGCGTCGCAGCCGCGGGTCCTGGATCCGGTGTCATCGATCCGGGCTGCCGCGGATGCCGGCGGGGCCGGGAGCCGGGTGGTGTCCCTCACGGTAGTGGGAGGTTGACAGGCCGAAGCGCTGGATGCCCGTGTGAGCCTCTTTGAGCCCCTTCCCGGATATGGGGAGTCGGAAGGTAGAGGTTCAGGGCGGCACATGCGGACTCAGGTACCGGCAAACCCCCATTCATGTCAGTGGTACCGGTAGACTGGAGTAAATCCCGCCCGATCGCGGGATCACGCAGACAAAGCAGATCGACGCGGCCGCTCCTCCGGCGCACACGCTGGTCCGGAGTACGGGCTGCGCTGTGC
This sequence comes from Streptomyces sp. NPDC048349, assembly GCF_040651925.1. Classification (NCBI taxonomy): domain Bacteria; kingdom Bacillati; phylum Actinomycetota; class Actinomycetes; order Kitasatosporales; family Streptomycetaceae; genus Streptomyces; species Streptomyces sp. NPDC048349. Next base: position 201,031 of record NZ_JBEZLA010000001.1, read on the forward strand.
CAGAAAGGGCGCTTCGTGGCCGATTCCGGCGACTCCAACGAGAAGAATTACGACGCCAGTGCCATCCAGGTCCTCGAGGGCCTGGATGCGGTTCGCAAGCGGCCGGGTATGTACATCGGCTCGACCGGTGAGCGCGGCCTGCACCACCTCGTCCAGGAGGTCGTGGACAACTCCGTCGACGAGGCCATGGCCGGGCACGCGGACACGATCGACGTGACGATCCTGGCCGACGGCGGCGTGCGCGTGGTCGACAACGGCCGAGGCATCCCGGTCGACATCGTGCCGTCCGAGGGCAAGCCCGCGGTCGAGGTCGTCCTGACGGTCCTGCACGCGGGCGGCAAGTTCGGCGGCGGCGGTTACGCGGTCTCCGGCGGTCTGCACGGCGTGGGCGTGTCCGTGGTGAACGCGCTGTCGACGAAGGTCGCGGTCGAGGTCAAGCGCGACGGCTACCGCTGGACCCAGGACTACAAGCTGGGCGTTCCGACGGCCCCGCTGGCGAAGAACGAGGAGACCGACGATCACGGCACGACCGTGACGTTCTGGGCCGACCCCGACATCTTCGAGACGACCGACTACTCCTTCGAGACGCTCTCGCGGCGCTTCCAGGAGATGGCCTTCCTGAACAAGGGCCTGACCCTGACGCTGACCGACGAGCGCGAGTCGGCGAAGGCCACGGTCGGCGCCGACGACCCGGACGCGGAGGCGGCCGAGCCCGAGGCGCGCACGGTGAGGTACCACTACGAGGGCGGCATCGTCGACTTCGTGAAGTACCTCAACTCGCGCAAGGGCGAGATGATCCACCCGACCGTCATCGACGTCGAGGCCGAGGACAAGGAGCGGATGCTCTCGGTCGAGATCGCGATGCAGTGGAACTCGCAGTACACGGAGGGCGTCTACTCCTTCGCGAACACGATCCACACGCACGAGGGCGGTACGCACGAGGAGGGCTTCCGTGCGGCGCTGACGGGTCTGGTCAACCGCTACGCGCGCGACAAGAAGCTGCTGCGGGAGAAGGACGACAACCTCGCCGGCGAGGACATCCGCGAGGGTCTGACGGCGATCATCTCGATCAAGCTGGGCGAGCCGCAGTTCGAGGGCCAGACCAAGACCAAGCTGGGCAACACGGAGGCGAAGACCTTCGTGCAGAAGGTCGTGCACGAGCACCTCAACGACTGGTTCGACCGCAACCCGGTCGAGGCGGCGGACATCGTCCGCAAGTCGATCCAGGCGGCCACGGCGCGCGTGGCGGCCCGCAAGGCCCGTGACCTGACCCGTCGCAAGGGCCTGCTGGAGAGCGCCTCGCTGCCGGGCAAGCTGTCGGACTGCCAGTCGAACGACCCGACGAAGTGCGAGATCTTCATCGTCGAGGGCGACTCCGCCGGCGGCAGTGCGAAGTCCGGCCGCAACCCGATGTACCAGGCCATCCTGCCGATCCGCGGCAAGATCCTGAACGTCGAGAAGGCCCGGATCGACAAGATCCTGCAGAACACCGAGGTCCAGGCGCTGATCAGTGCCTTCGGCACGGGTGTGCACGAGGACTTCGACATCGAGAAGCTCCGCTACCACAAGATCATTCTGATGGCGGACGCCGACGTCGACGGCCAGCACATCAACACCCTGCTGCTGACCTTCCTGTTCCGCTTCATGCGGCCGCTGGTCGAGGCCGGCCACGTGTACCTGTCCCGCCCGCCGCTGTACAAGATCAAGTGGGGCCGGGACGACTTCGAGTACGCGTACTCGGACCGTGAGCGCGACGCCCTGGTCGAGCTCGGCAAGCAGAACGGCAAGCGGATCAAGGAAGACTCGATCCAGCGCTTCAAGGGTCTGGGCGAGATGAACGCCGAGGAGCTGCGCGTCACGACCATGGACGTGGACCACCGCGTGCTCGGCCAGGTCACCCTCGACGACGCGGCGCAGGCCGACGACCTGTTCTCGGTGCTGATGGGTGAGGACGTCGAGGCCCGGCGCTCCTTCATCCAGCGCAACGCCAAGGACGTCCGCTTCCTCGACATCTGAGTCGGTCTCAGCTGACCGCCTGAAAGGACTTCTGACCAGCAATGGCCGACGAAACCACCCCCACCGCGGAGATGCCCGCGGAGGACCAGCCCGTGCTGCGGATCGAGCCCGTGGGGCTCGAGACGGAGATGCAGCGCTCCTACCTCGACTACGCGATGTCCGTCATCGTCTCGCGTGCGCTGCCCGACGTACGGGACGGTCTCAAGCCGGTCCACCGCCGCGTGCTGTACGCGATGTACGACGGCGGCTACCGGCCCGAGAAGGGCTTCTACAAGTGCGCCCGCGTCGTCGGTGACGTCATGGGCACCTACCACCCGCACGGTGACTCCTCGATCTACGACGCCCTGGTCCGCCTGGCCCAGCCGTGGTCGATGCGCATGCCGCTGGTGGACAGCAACGGCAACTTCGGCTCTCCGGGCAACGACCCGGCGGCCGCGATGCGCTACACCGAGTGCAAGCTGATGCCGCTGGCCATGGAGATGCTCCGGGACATCGACGAGGAGACCGTCGACTTCACGGACAACTACGACGGCCGCAACCAGGAGCCGACGGTCCTGCCGGCGCGCTTCCCGAACCTGCTGGTCAACGGCAGCGCCGGCATCGCGGTCGGTATGGCCACCAACATCCCGCCGCACAACCTGCGCGAGGTCGCGGCCGGCGCCCAGTGGGCGCTGGAGCACCCCGAGGCCACGCACGAGGAGCTGCTGGACGCGCTCCTCGAGCGGATCAAGGGCCCGGACTTCCCGTCCGGAGCCCTGGTCGTGGGCCGCAAGGGCATCGAGGAGGCGTACCGGACCGGGCGCGGCTCCATCACGATGCGCGCGGTGGTGGAGGTCGAGGAGATCCAGAACCGCCAGTGCCTGGTGGTGACGGAGCTCCCGTACCAGACCAACCCCGACAACCTGGCGCAGAAGATCGCCGACCTGGTGAAGGACGGGAAGATCGGCGGCATCGCCGACGTCCGTGACGAGACCTCCTCGCGGACCGGCCAGCGCCTGGTGATCGTCCTGAAGCGGGACGCCGTCGCCAAGGTCGTGCTGAACAACCTGTACAAGCACACCGACCTGCAGACGAACTTCGGCGCGAACATGCTGGCGCTGGTGGACGGCGTGCCGCGCACGCTGTCGATCGACGCGTTCATCCGGCACTGGGTGCAGCACCAGATCGAGGTCATCGTCCGCCGTACGCGCTTCCGCCTGCGCAAGGCGGAGGAGCGCGCGCACATCCTGCGCGGCCTGCTCAAGGCGCTGGACGCGATCGACGAGGTCATCGCGCTGATCCGGCGCAGCAACACCGTCGAGATCGCGCGCGAGGGCCTGATGGGCCTGCTGGAGATCGATGAGATCCAGGCCAACGCGATCCTCGAGATGCAGCTGCGGCGCCTGGCGGCGCTGGAGCGGCAGAAGATCGTCGCCGAGCACGACGAGCTCCAGGCCAAGATCAACGAGTACAACGCGATCCTGGCCTCTCCGGAGAAGCAGCGCTCGATCGTCAGCGAGGAGCTGGCGGCGCTCGTGGAGAAGTACGGCGACGACCGGCGTTCCAAGCTGGTGCCCTTCGACGGTGACATGTCCATCGAGGACCTGATCGCCGAAGAGGACATCGTCGTCACGATCACGCACGGCGGCTACGTCAAGCGCACCAAGACCGAGGACTACCGCTCGCAGAAGCGCGGCGGCAAGGGCGTGCGCGGCACGAAGCTGAAGCAGGACGACCTGGTCGACCACTTCTTCGTCTCCACCACGCACCACTGGCTGCTGTTCTTCACGAACAAGGGCCGGGTCTACCGGTCCAAGGCGTACGAGCTCCCGGACGCCGGGCGGGACGCGCGCGGGCAGCACGTGGCGAACCTGCTGGCCTTCCAGCCGGACGAGAAGATCGCGCAGATCCTCGCCATCCGCGACTACGAGGCGGCGCCGTACCTGATCCTGGCCACCAAGGGCGGCCTGGTGAAGAAGACGGCGCTCAAGGACTACGACTCGCCCCGTTCGGGTGGTGTCATCGCGATCAACCTCCGGGAGACGGAGGACGGCAGCGACGACGAGCTGATCGGCGCGGAGCTGGTGTCCGCCGAGGACGACCTGCTGCTGATCAGCAAGAAGGCGCAGTCGATCCGCTTCACGGCGACCGATGACGCACTGCGCCCGATGGGCCGCGCCACGTCGGGCGTGAAGGGCATGAGTTTCCGCGAAGGTGACGAACTGCTGTCCATGAGCGTGGTGAGGCCGGGTACGTTCGTCTTCACCGCGACCGACGGCGGCTACGCCAAGCGGACGCCGGTCGACGAGTACCGCGTCCAGGGTCGTGGCGGTCTGGGCATCAAGGCCGCGAAGATCGTGGAGGACCGCGGGTCGCTCGTCGGGGCGCTCGTGGTGGACGAAACGGACGAGATTCTCGCCATCACGCTCGGCGGTGGTGTGATTCGTACGCGCGTCAACGAAGTCAGGGAGACCGGCCGTGACACCATGGGCGTCCAGCTGATCAACCTGGGCAAGCGGGATGCCGTGGTGGGCATCGCGCGCAACGCCGAGGCCGGTCAGGAAGCTGACGAGGTCGCGGGCGACGAGATCGAGACCGAGACCGAGGCAGCCGACGGACAGGCCGCCGAGGCCGCCGGGGGCACGCAGCCTTCGGCCGGGGAGCACGAGGAGTAAGTCGTGAGTGGAGCCACGGGCGCCGGACCGGCCATGACTGGAGAGAACGGTGCCCGTGGCCCTGCCGCGGACTCCCAAGGGGGGACTGTGACGGATACCCGAGGACCGCAGCCGCAGCCGCAGGCGCAGGCCGGCGCGGCCCCCGCGCAGCCGTACCACCCGCCGCAGGCCTACACGGCGCCCCCGGGCCCGGGTGCGCCGCGCGCCGGCGGTGCGGGCGCTGCGCAGCGCAAGCCGCGTACGGGGGCCCGTATGGCGCCCAGGACGCGCAAGGCGCGGCTGAGGGTGGCCAAGGCCGACCCGTGGTCGGTGATGAAGGTCAGCTTCCTGCTGTCGATCGCGCTGGGCATCTGCACGATCGTGGCGGCGGCGGTGCTGTGGATGGTCATGGACGCGATGGGCGTCTTCTCGACCGTCGGCGGCACGATCAGCGAGGCGACCGGCTCGAACGAGAGCAACGGTTTCGACCTGCAGTCGTTCCTGTCGCTGCCGCGCGTTCTGGTCTTCACGTCGGTCATCGCGGTGATCGACGTCGTGCTGGCGACGGCGCTGGCGACGCTGGGCGCGTTCATCTACAACCTGTCGGCGGGCTTCGTCGGCGGTGTGGAGCTCACGCTCGCCGAGGACGAGTGACCTGCGCAGACGCCTCCCGAGTACCGATTTTGGAGCTACCGCCTCCGTGCGCTAATCTTCAGGAGTCAGCGCGCAGCGCGGATGGGGCTATAGCTCAGTTGGTTAGAGCGCATCCCTGATAAGGATGAGGCCACAGGTTCAAATCCTGTTAGCCCCACACTGTCGAAGACCCCCAGGCCCCAGGCCTGGGGGTCTTCGTCGTAGGGGCAGTTGGCCGGTTCCCAGGTAACCGATCGGTATCGGTCGGTGTGTATTGTTGGCTGCCAGAAGTCCCCTACGTCAACGAAAGACGAGGTCGCGCGGTGAAGAAGCTGCTCCTGGTCGCACTGGCCGCCATCGGCGGGCTCCTCGTGTACCGCCAGATCCAGGCGGACCGCGCCGAGCAGGACCTGTGGACGGAGGCAACCGACTCCGTGCCCTCTGGTTCCGGTGTGTGAGACCGAAGGCTGATCTCATGAAGCCCCGGCTGCCGCTGCGGCCGGGGCTTTGTGCTGGTCTGTGACAAAAAGTTACGTTATGCAAAGATTTGGCTTGCGCTAGCAAACTCGGGGTGGGCGTGATGGGTCGGGTACGGACGACGAGGCGGACGGGAGCCGTGGCGGGGGCGGCGGCCCTGGTCATGGCGGCGGCACTGCCGGGGGCCGCCCACGCGGAGGGGACGGCGCCGCAGCCGGTCCCGACGTACCGCGCGGCGGACGGCGCCAAGGCCGTGGCGGGCAAGCCCTCCACGGCGGACGCCCCGCTCATCGAGGCGGGGAACGTCTACGAGGACGAGATCTCCCCCGGAGAGCGCGTCTACCGGCTCGTCCTGGAGAAGGACCAGTCGAACGTCTACGTCTCCGCCGTGGTCCGGCCCGGACCGACCGCCAAGGTCTCGGGCAGCGACGGCATCGAGGTCGAGCTCATGACCACGGCCGGACGGTCCTGCCCGCACAGCGTGGGCCGGGCGAGCTTCGGCTACGACCCGGTGCCCATCAGCGCCGCCGGCGTCCGCTGGGGCGCGGAGGACCTCGACTGCGCGCCGGGCGGGGTCTACTACGTGAAGGTGACCCGTACCTCCGCCAAGGGCTCCGACCAGGGCCCCTGGCCGATGGAGCTCAAGGTGCAGCGCGAGCCCGGCCGCGGCGCCGGGGGGCCCACGGCGGCCCCCGGCAGCTGGCCCTCGGGCGCCCCGTCCCTGCCGGGCACCGAGGCGGTGCCCCGTACCGGCGGGACGGGCTTCAACGACGCCCGCGCCCTGGGCGGCGGGGTGTGGCGCGACGAACTGCGGCCCGGACAGACGCGCTTCTACCGGGTGCCGCTGGACTGGGGACAGCAGCTGGGCCTCAGCGCCGAACTGTCCGCCGCCAAGCTGACCAAGCAGTTCACCTCGGCCTCCAACGGGCTCACCGTCTCGCTCTACAGCCCCTACCGGAGCCTGGTCTCGTACGAGGACGCCTCCTACGACGGCAAGCAGGCCGGGGTCACGTTGGAGAAGACCCCTCCCGTCACCTACGAGAACCGCTTCTCGGGCGACACGGACGTCCGGTCCGTGGGGATCGCCGGCTGGTACTACATCGCCGTCACCATGGGCGGGAAGGTCGCCGAGTTCACCGAGGACGCGACGCCCGTGCCGCTGACCCTGCGCACCGACGTGAGCGGCGCCCCGGCCAAGGCTCCGGCCTACGCGCAGGGCCTGGCCGCCGGCGGATTCGGGGTGGGGGCCGAGGACCGGGCCGCCGCCAAGGAGGGGCTCACCGCCCCCGAGGCCGCCGACGCCGCCAGGAACGGCTCGGTGATGCGGGTGGTGGCGGGCGCCGGGTTCGGCACCGGAACGCTGCTGCTGCTGGCTCTGGGCGGCTGGATCCTGCTCGCCCGCCGGGGCTCCGCTACAGCTGGGTGAGGGCCCACACGCCGACGGCGAAGCAGAGCAGCGCCGCGGCGAGGATCCCGGCCTTCACGGCGGCCGGGGGCTGGGCGATGGGGCCGCCGGCCCGGGCGGGAGCGGCGGGCGGGGCCGTGGGCGGCGCGAGGTGGAAGCTCCCGGTTTCCACAGGCCCGTACGCGGGGACGGTCTGCCCGGTGCCGCCCGGGCCGGTGCGGGTGGCCTCCGCCACCGTGGCCGGGGTCGCGTACGGGGAGGCCTGCGGGGGCCCGTACGGCGAGGGGGCCGGCGAGTTCGGCGACGGGGCCTGCGCCGCGTAGGGAGCCTGCGCCGCGTACGGGGCCGTGGGCCCGGTCACGGCCGCGGCGGCCGCGGGGGCCTGCGCGGTGGTCGGCGCGGGTGTCTGCGCGCCCGTTTCCGTGCCCGTTTCCGTGCCCGCCGCCGCGGCCGAAGGGCCCTGGGGTCCGAAACCGGCGGGCAGCGGGCCGAGTTGGTCGAACACCTCCACCGCGACCTCGTCCGGCGCGGGCGGCGCCAGCAGCTCCACGGCCTCGGCAAGGGCCTTGCGCGCCCCGGTGGCCGTCTTGAAGCGGCTGTGCGGGTCCGGCTGCAGCAGCGTGGCGACGACGTCCCACAGCGGCGCGGGAACGCCTTGTGGCGCGCCGGGGGTGCCGTGCGCGAGGAAGTGCTCGACCAGGGCCTGGGAGTCGGGCTTGCGCCCCTGCAGCAGGTAGAGGGCGACCAGGCCGACGGCGAAGAGGTCGGCCGGGAAGTCGGGCTCGGCGCCCAGCAGTTGTTCGGGGGCGAAATAACCCGGAGTACCGACCACGTAGTTGGTCTCGGTAAGGCGGGGCTCACCCTTGCGCATGGAGATGCCGAAGTCGGACAGCCGCAGGTGCGGCCGCCCGGTTCCGGTGGCCTCCATCAGGATGTTGGCCGGTTTGATGTCGCGGTGGACGACGCCCTCCGCGTGCACCGCTGCCAGCCCCGACAGGAGCTGGTCGAGCAGGGTGCACACGAACCGGGGCGGGAGGGGACCGTAGTCCCCGATCACGTGGCCGAGGGAGCCGCCGCTGACCAGGTCCATCGTGAACAGGACCTTGTCGTCGTCGGCCGCCCAGCTGGCCGGGGCCAGTACGTGCGGGTGATCGATCCGCAGGGCCTGTTCCCGTACGAACCGCAGCAGCGTGTGGGCGTCGCTCTGAAGGAGCACCTTCGCGGCGACGTACCGGCGCCGCCGGTGGTCCCAGGCGCGCCACACGGCGCCCGCGCCCCCGCGCCCGATCGGATCGATCAACTCGTACCGACCGGCGAAGACCTCACCCATCGCTGTGCCCGTCCCCCGTCACCTGTAGTCGCCCTGCCCGCCCGCGTGCGGGTCAGTTCTGGTGGGCCTCGTAATGGGCCACCGCGTCGGCGGTGCGGCCCGCGCCGTACACCCGGAGGAACTCTGCCAGTTCCGGGTGGCTGGGGGCGAGCGTGGCCGCGGCGTCGATGATGTCGCCCGCCGCGGAGACCGAGCGCAGCAGCGACTGGATCTCACGCACGACGCGCTTGACGGTGGGCGCACCCGAACTGACGGGGGTCTGGCCGCTGTTGCTGAGGACCGAGCCGCCCTGGGTCTTCTTGATCTCGTCCATCCGGTCGGTGGCCTCGGCCGCACTGACGCTCCCGTCGGCCACCTGGCCGGCGAGGTCCTGCAGGGCCTGGACGCGCTGCACCACGGCAGGGTTGCCGATCTTGGCGCGCTGGCCGCTCATCAGCTGGGACAGCATGGGCGCGGACAGTCCGAGGACGGCAGCGAGGCGAGCCTGGTTCAGCCCGAGGTCATCTATGAGCCGGCGGAAGAGGGCTCCGAGCGGCTCCCCGTACCAACTGCGCTGGAGCTCTCTGGCTCTGGCCGTGGCCTCTTGCTGTACTGCGTCCACTCTTCCTACTCCCCTTCGCTGGTGCGAACCTCGCGAGCATCTTACGGAGCGTGGTCGCAGGGCGGGAGTCCCTATCATTTTGCGAGATGAGGGGGTACACCCGGTACTCTGTTCTGCGGAACACCCGCTCCCCGCAAGGGGAGAGGCGTGCCCCGACCCATGGGGCCTTAGCTCAGTTGGTAGAGCGCTGCCTTTGCAAGGCAGATGTCAGGAGTTCGAATCTCCTAGGCTCCACGTACAGACCCCCCTTGACCTGCGACAACGCGGTCAAGGGGGGTCTTTTTTCGAATCTCGTTCCCCGAAGGGCTACAGGGTGATCCAGTAGCGGCGCTTGGGGCCGATCAAGGTGTCGCGGACGTCTTCGAGGACGCCCCCGCCCCGCTCGATGGTCCGCACCGAGGCGGTGTTGCCGGGATCGCAGGTCAGCAGGACCCGGTCCATCCCCATGATCCGCGCCTCGTGGAGCACCGCTTCCAGGGCCCGCCCGGCCAGCCCGCGCCCCCGCGCCGAGGGGCGCACGCTGTAGCCGATGTGGCCGCCGGCGTCGAGGAGGAACGCGTTGAGGTGGTGGCGCAGGTCGATGGCGCCCAGGTAGGTGTCGCCCTCGGCGATCCACCAGTACGTCGCGTGCACCCGGCCCTGCTCGACCGGCAGCGTACGGTCCGCGTGGCGGTGCAGCCCCTCCACCCAGGCCGCGAAGCCCTCCGGGGTGTCCACCTCGTCGTCCGAGCCGAGGCCGGCCCCGTCCATGTGCGCGTCGTCGCCCCACTCCGCACGGGCCGCGAGCCACGAGGAGTGCAGCCGGGGGGTGGGCGCGATCAGCTCGAACATGCTCCGGACGCTACCAGCCGGGCCCGGGCCGGCCGGGTCCCCCGGATGGCCCCGTCACGGGGCCGCCCTGCGCCCCGTGTCCGACAGTGGGGACAGGCATCGTGCCCTCAGGGCGCCGCCCAGGGGGAAAGACCACGCCGGAGGCGTACGCACATGGGACTCTTCGACTTTCTGAAATCCGACAAGAAGAAGGCACACGAGGCCGCCGAGAAGGCGAAGGAGCAGGTCCAGCAGCAGGCCCCGGCGGCGGGCCCCGCCACGAGCCAGGCGGCCGACGCCGCGTCGGTCACCCGGGCCGCCGCCGACCGGATGGCCGCCGCCGCGCCGCCCAGGTCCACGCCCGCCCCCGCGACCCCGACCCCCGCCTCGGCCGCGCACAAGGCCGTACCCGCACCGCCCAAGCCGGCCGCGATGCCCAAGCCCGGGCCGGCGGCCGCGGCGGCGCCGGGCGCCGCGCACACCCCCACCCCCGGCTCGGCCGCGCACAAGGCGGTCCCGGCGGCACCCAAGCCGGCGCCCAAGCCGGCGCCCATGGCCAAGAAGCGCACCTACACGGTCAGGCCCGGCGACTCGCTCTCCGCGATCGCCCGCCGCGAGCTGGGCAACGAGGCCCGCTGGCGCGAGCTCTACGCCATGAACCGGGGGGTCGTCGGCTCCAACCCCGACCTCATCCGCCCGGGCATGGTGCTGACGCTCCCCCACTGACCCCGCAGGGTCCCCACTGACCGCGCAGGCACGGCGAAGGGCCCGGATCCGAGGGATCCGGGCCCTTCGCCGTGCCGCTGTGCCGTTCTCCCGCGGTCAGGTCTGCTTGTCCTCGCCCGCCGGGCCGCCTTCGCGCTCCTTCGCCGCCAGCTCCTCGTCGAAGCCCGTCGGCTCCGCGTCAGCCGCCGGCACCTCCGTGGCGGCCGGCGGTTCCACGAGCCAGTCCGGGTTCGACTGCTGGTCCCACCACTTCCACGCCGCGAACGCTGCGCCCGCCACGACGCCCACGACGGCGATCCCGCGCAGCGCCCGGCCGCAGCGCGCCCGCCGTTCGTGGCGCCGTGCGAGCCGCTGGATCTCCTGCGGCGTCACCTGGCCGCGCAGGGCCGCGAACGCCGCGGCCGACCGCGAGGCGGCCTCTTCGGCCACCGGAGTGGCGGCCGCGATCGCGCTCTCGAGCCGCGGCTGCGTGTACTCGGCCGCCTGGCGCGCCGCCCGGCGGGTCTGCTTCACGGCCTTCGTGGCCGCGCGGTCCACGTTCGGCGGCACGTGTGCGCGCGCCGCCCTCATCCGCGGGTGCAGATGGGCGTCATACGCGATCCGCGTCTGCCGTGCTGCCTCGTTGGCCGCGTGCGACACCTTCGGCGCGAGCACCTGGTTCGCCTCGTGCGCGTAGTGCGCCATGGCGTCTTTGGCGGTCCCTGCGTACGGTGCCACCACTTCCGACGCGTGCCGCACGGTTTCCCTGGCGCTTTCCGCTGCCGCGAGCACGCTGTCCTTGCGGGTCACAGGATTCCTCCTTCTCGGTGGCGGACACAGTTCACCTTTCCACCCTTTGTCGGATCATGCCTCGCACGACGCGACCGGGCATGCGCGACAGGGCATACGGGTGGAGCATTTCCGTGCGCAGCTTCCCTCCGTGGGAGGATCGGAACCGACAGTGATGACTATGGAAGGCAGATCTGTGGCCGAGAAGCTCTACGCCACCCTGAAGACCAGCCACGGCGACATCGAGATCGAGCTGCTGCCGAACTTCGCTCCGAAGACCGTCCGGAACTTCGTCGAGCTCGCCACCGGCGCCCGTGAGTGGACCCGTCCCACCGACGGCCAGAAGACCACGGACCCGCTGTACGACGGCACCGTCTTCCACCGTGTCATCAGCGGCTTCATGATCCAGGGCGGCGACCCGCTGGGGAACGGCACCGGGGGGCCGGGCTACCAGTTCGCCGACGAGTTCCACCCCGACCTGGCCTTCACCAAGCCCTACCTGCTCGCGATGGCCAACGCCGGGCCCGGCACCAACGGCTCGCAGTTCTTCATCACGGTCGCGCCCACCGCCTGGCTGACCCGCAAGCACACCATCTTCGGCGAGATCGCCGACAAGGCCAGCCAGAGCGTCGTCGACAAGATCGCCGCGCTCCCCACCAACGCGCGCACCGAGCGCCCGCTGGACGACGTGATCATCAAGTCGGTCGCCATCGAGAAGCGCTGATCGACGCCCCCGCCCGGCCCGCCCAACCCGCGCGCGGGGTGCGGGCCCGTGCGCGGGGCCGCCGGGAACCTTTCCGCCCCGCCCGTCCGTCCTGCATGCGTACGCATCGCGGGTCGTCCAAGGCCGGCGGGGCGTCCCCCATGCCCCGCCGCCGATCGAGGGGACCGATGGACACCGAACGTCTGCCGGGCTGCTACCGCCACCCGGACCGCGACACGGGGATCAGCTGCACCCGCTGCGAGCGTCCCATCTGCCCCGAGTGCATGATCAGCGCCTCGGTCGGCTTCCAGTGCCCCGAATGCGTCCGTGCGGGCTCCGGCACCGGCCACCGCCCGACCGCGAACGCGCCGCGCACCCTGGCGGGCGGGGTGGTGGCCGCCGACCCCCAGCTGGTCACCAAGGTCCTGATGGGCCTCAACGCGGCCGTGTTCCTCGCGGGCCTGGCGGCGCCGGCGCTGGTGGTGCAGCTGGAGTTGCTCGGCCGGTACGTGGAGTTCTTCGGCGCCCCCGTCGAGGGCGTTTCCACCGGCCAGTACCACCGGCTGCTGACCTCGGTGTTCCTGCACGTCGAGTGGTGGCACATCCTCAGCAACATGATCGGCCTGTGGGTGATCGGCGGCCCGCTGGAAGCGGCGCTGGGCCGCTCCCGCTATCTCGCCGTCTACCTGCTCTCGGGGCTCGGCGGCAGCGCCCTCGTCTATCTGCTGACGGCGCCGAACACCCCGACCCTCGGCGCGTCCGGCGCCGTGTTCGGCCTGCTCGGCGCCACCGTCGTCCTCGCCCGCCGGCTGCGCTACGAGATGCGGCCGGTGATCGTGATGGTCGTGCTGATGCTGTTCCTGACCTTCGTGCCGATCGGCGGCAGCATCAACGTGTCCTGGCAGGCCCACGTGGGAGGCCTGGTCACCGGGGCGCTGGTGGGCCTGGGCATGCTCGGCCCCACCGCCGGCAGGAACCGCGCGCTGATCCAATGGGGTACCTGCACGGTGGTGTTCCTGCTGGCGGCAGCCGTGGTCCTGCTCCGGACCGCGGAACTCACCTGATCACACCGGCGTCAACTCTCCACAGGGTTATCCACAGATCTTCTGTCTTTTCCTCAGGTGTGGATGACGCTGTGGATAACTCATGGGGAGAGCTTTCCTCAGGGAAGGTTTGGTGCTACTTCCACTGCGTGGAGACGCCGAATCCCGCCGCGATGAAGCCGAAACCGACCACGATGTTCCAATTGCCCAGCGATTCGATCGGCAGCTGGGTCTCGGTCACGTAGAAGACGACGATCCACGCGAGTCCGATCAGGAAGAGTGCCAGCATGACCGGGGCGACCCAGCTGCGGTTGGTCAGCCTGATGGCCTGCGGCTGCCGCGTCGGCGGCGGCGTGTAGTCGTCCTTCTTGCGGATACGTGACTTCGGCACGAGGGGCTCTCCTGTCGATGCGCTGGGGACCTTGCCTGCCCCGGGCGTCCGTTAGCGTAGTGGACCTGTGGCGTTGAAGGAGAAGGGTACGTTGAGCAATTCCGACGACTCCTCCGCGGGTCCCCGTCGCCGGGCCAGACCCGTCGGGCTGCTGACCGCCGCCGTCTTCGCCCTGGCCGGGCTGCTCTTCGTCACCAGTTTCAACACATCCAAGGGTACGAACATCCGGACCGACGCATCGCTCCTGAAGCTGTCTGACCTCATCGAGGAACGCAGTCAGAGCAACGCGGCGCTGGAGGAGAGCCTGGGACCGGTGCGCCGCCGTGTCGACGCCCTCGCCGAGCGGGACGACGGCAGCACCAAGGCCGAGGACGCCAAGCTGGCCGCCCTGCGCGTGGCCTCGGGCACCGAGGAGCTGACCGGCAAGGGACTGAGCGTCACCCTCAACGACGCCCCGCCGAACGCCACCGCCCGCATCCCCAACGTCCCCGAGCCTCAGCCCAACGACCTGGTGATCCACCAGCAGGACCTGCAGGCCGTCGTGAACGCCCTCTGGCAGGGCGGCGCGCAGGGCATCCAGGTCATGGACCAGCGGCTCATCTCCACCAGCGCGGTCCGCTGCGTCGGCAACACCCTGATCCTCCAGGGCCGGGTGTACTCACCGCCCTACAAGGTGTCGGCGGTCGGCGACCCGGGCGCGCTGCGCAAGGCCCTCGCCGCCTCGCCGGCCCTGCAGAACTACCAGCTGTACGTGAACGCCTACGGTCTCGGCTGGAAAGTGGACGAGCACAGGGCGCTGACACTTCCCGGCTACTCCGGCACAGTGGACCTCCACTATGCGAAGCCGGTGGAGGCCTCGTCCTGAGGCATGGCGGCCCGACGTCGTACTGCGTCTGGTGGTACGGACGTTCAGCGAGGTGTGCCTGACGGCGGGCACCCTCATCGTGCTCTTCGTCGCCTACGTCCTGCTGTGGACCGGGGTCAAGGCCGACCGGGCCATGGAGGGCGAGATGAGCCGGCTGCGCGACGACTGGGCGGCGGCCGCGGCGGCGGAGCCCGCGCCCGCACCGGCGGCCCCGCAGCCCGCGCCCGCACCGGCGGCGTCTGCCCCGCAGGCCGCGCCCGCCGCCGGGCCGGTCCGGCCTCCTGCGGGCCAGGCCTTCGCGGAGATGTACGTCCCGCGCTTCGGCAAGGACTGGAACAAACCCGTCCTGGAGGGCACCGGTACCGAAGTGCTGAAGAAGGGCCTGGGCCACTACCCCGGCACCGCCGCACTCGGCGCCACCGGGAACTTCTCGGTGGCGGGCCACCGGCGCACGTACGGGGACCCCTTCAAGGACTTCCCCCGGCTGCGTCCGGGGGACGCCGTCATCCTCAAGGACGCGACCGCCTGGTACACGTACACGGTGCGCGGCGGGCCGCTGCGCACCCTGCCCACCGACATCGCGGTGGTCGACCCGGTCCCCCGGAAGTCGCCCTTCACCACGCCCGGCCGGTACCTGACGCTGACGACCTGCGATCCCGAGTGGGGCCACAGCCACCGGTTGGTCGTCTGGGCGGAACTGACCGCCACCCGCCCCGTGGGCCAGGGCCGCCCGGAGGGTTTGCCGAGCTGACCCACCTGCCGGGCCGCTGGCTTTAGTCTGTTGGCGTACCGCCCCTGCGGTGCGTGGACGAACGTGGACGAAAAGGAAACAGGCGGCATGTACGGCTGGATCTGGCGGCATCTGCCGGGCAACGCGTGGGTACGCGCGCTGATCTCACTCGTACTGGTCCTCGCGGTGGTGTTCGTGCTGTTCCAGTACGTCTTCCCGTGGGCCGAGCCGCTCCTGCCGTTCAACGATGTGACCGTGGACGAGGGATCGGGAGCCACTCCGTGAGCGCGCGCATTCTGGTTGTGGACAACTACGACAGCTTTGTCTTCAACCTGGTCCAGTACCTCTATCAGCTCGGCGCCGAATGCGAGGTGCTGCGCAACGACGAGGTCGAGCTCTCGCACGCGCAGGACGGCTTCGACGGCGTGCTGCTCTCCCCGGGGCCGGGCACGCCGGAGGAGGCGGGGGTCTGCGTCGACATGGTCCGGCACTGCGCCGACACGGGCGTGCCGGTCTTCGGGGTGTGCCTCGGCATGCAGTCGATGGCGGTCGCGTACGGAGGGGTCGTGGGCCGGGCGCCCGAGCTGCTGCACGGCAAGACCTCGCCGGTGGTCCACGAGGGCCTGGGCGTGTTCGAGGGCCTGCCCTCTCCCTTCACCGCGACCCGGTACCACTCCCTGGCCGCCGAGCCCCAGACCCTGCCCGGGGCGCTGGAGGTCACGGCGCGCACGCAGGACGGGATCATCATGGGTCTGCGCCACCGCGAGCACGACGTCGAGGGCGTCCAGTTCCACCCCGAGTCGGTGCTGACCGAGTGGGGCCACCGGATGCTCGCGAACTGGCTGGTGCGGTGCGGTGACGCGGGCGCCGTGGAGCGCTCGGTGGGGCTGGCCCCGGTGGTGGGCAAGGCCGTCGCGTGACCGCGCTCGCGCCGTCCGCGCCCACCGGGGGCCGGGCCGCGCGGCGCAGGGCAGCACAGGAGGCCGCGAAGCGGGCCGCCCGGAACTCCCGGAGGCGGGGCGGACGGCGGCGCAGGCGGCCGGCGTCGGGCGGACCGCTCATCGTCGCGAGCCGGCTGGGCGGGGAGCTGTTCATCACGGTGGGCCTGGTGATGCTGCTGTTCGTCGCCTACCAGCTCTGGTACACGAACATCGTCGCGGAGCGGACGGCGGACGGCGCCGCGGGCACGCTCGAGCAGACCTGGCAGCGGGACGCGGGCACGGACGCGGGCGCGACGGCCGCGCCGCCGCCCGTGACGGCGTTCGAACCCGGCCAGGGCTTCGCGATCCTGCACATCCCGAAGCTGGACGTGAAGGTTCCGGTGGCGGAGGGGATCAGCAAGCCGAAGGTGCTGGACCGGGGGATGGTCGGCCACTACGGAGAGGGCGCGCTGAAGACGGCGATGCCGGCGGACAAGGAGGGGAACTTCGCGGTGGCGGGCCACCGCAACACCCACGGGGAGCCCTTCCGCTTCATCAACCGGCTGGTGCCGGGGGATCCCGTCGTCGTCGAGACGCGCGACGCGTACTACACGTACGAGATGACCTCGACCCTGGCGCAGACCCCGCCGACGAACGTGGCGGTGATCAAACCGGTGCCGGAGGGTTCGGGGTTCACCGCTCCCGGCCGCTACATCACGCTGACGACCTGCACACCCGAGTTCACCAGCACCTACCGCATGGTCGTATGGGGCAGGATGGTCGACGAACGCCCCCGCAGCCAGGGTGCTCCGCCCGCGCTGACCAGTTAAGGACGAATCAGCAGTGTCTCGTGCCCGCCGCCGCGCCGCGGCACCGCCCGCCGGCAGCCGCAGCGTGTTCGCCGGGTTCCTGAGCCTGCTGGGCGAGCTCCTGATCACGGTGGGGCTGGTGCTGGCCCTGTTCGTGGCGTACTCGCTGTGGTGGACGAACGTGCTCGCGGACCGGCAGGCGTCGGCGCGGGGCGACCAGATCCGCCGGCAGTGGCAGACGCCGGGCAGCGAGCCGGCGAAGGCCGCGGAGCCGGGGGCGCTGGACACCAAGGACGGCGTCGGCTTCCTGCACGTCCCGGCGATGGAGAACGGCGAGGTGCTGGTCAAGCGGGGCACGGACCCGCAGATCCTGAACGACGGCGTCGCGGGCTACTACACGGAGCCGGTGAAGTCGGCCCTGCCGTGGGACGAGAAGGGCAACTTCTCCCTCGCCGCGCACCGGGACGGCCACGGCGCGAAGTTCCACAACATCGACAAGCTGGGCAACGGCGACGCGATCGTCTTCGAGACCAAGGACACCTGGTACGTCTACAAGGTCTTCGCGGAGCTGCGCCAGACGTCGAAGTACAACGTGGACGTGATCAGCCCGGTCCCGAAGGAGTCGGGCAAGACGGGCCCGGGCCGCTACATCACGCTGACGACCTGCACGCCGGTCTACACGTCGAAGTACCGGTACATCGTGTGGGGCGAACTGGTCCGCACGGAAAAGGTGGACGCGAAGCGGACGCCCCCGGCGGAGCTGCGCTGATCCTCCACGCCTCCACCAGGCCCCTGTGGACGGCCGTGACGCCTCCCCGGGCCCCCGATGGTCAAGTCCTCCGGATACCGGCGCAGGTGGCCGCGCAGGGTGCCGCACCGGCCCGGTGGAGCCCGGGTGACTGCAGGGAACTGCGCTGCTCACGGCAATCCGGTTCACCACCGGCGCCACATGACTGCGGCCCCTCTCCCAGAGGAGAGGGGCCGCAGTCATCGCCGGGGCGGCTCAGCGGCCGTCGAGGCCTCCGAAGAAGCCGCCGTTGCCGCCGTTGTTGCCGCCGTCCTGCTGGCCCGCCATGGTCATCACGTTGATCACCGTGCCCGTGGGGACCGGCTGGCCGGCCGCCGGGTCCGAGGACAGGACGCGGGCGCTGTCGTCCGTCGGGCCGGAGAGTACGGCGCCGAAGACCAGGCCCCTGGAGGCCAGTTCCGCCTTGGCCTGCTTGACCGTCTTGCCCAGCAGGTTCGGGACCTGGACCTGCTGCGCGGACTTGGCGATGGTGACGTTGACCGTCTTGCCGACCTCCAGCTGCGAGCCCGCCTGGGGCTGCTGGTCGATGACGGTCTTCGGGGCGGCCCCGGGGGCGTCGACCTCCGTCACGCTGCCGAGCTTGAGGTTGACGGCCTTGAGCGCCTTCTCCGCGTCTTCCTTGGTCTTGCCCTTGAGGTCCGGGACGACCGACTTGGACTGCTCCTTGGCGACCGTCAGCGTGACCACGGAGTTCTTCTCGGCCTCGCCCGACTTCGGGTTCTGGTCGAGGACGGTCCCCGGGGCGCGCTCGGACTCCTGGAGCTTGCGGTCGACCTGGAAGCCCTTTTCCTTCAGGGCCTTCTCGGCGTCCTCGTACGTGAGGTTGACGACGTTGGGGACCGGAACCTTCGCGGCGCCCGAGGAGATCGTCACCGTGACGGTGGAGTCCTTCGCGACCTTGGTGTCGGGCGCCGGGTCCTGCTTGCAGACGTTGCCCTTGGGCTGGTCCTCGCAGGGTGCGTCGGCTCCCTTGACCACCTTGAGGCCGACGTTCTCGCCGCTCCTCTGCGCCTGCTCGAGGGTCGAGCCGATGAGCTTGGGCACGCTGGGGCGGTTGTCGGCGGTGCTGCTGAAGAGGGAGCGGCCGATCAGGATCGCGCCGACCAGGACGAGGATGCCGGCCGCCACGAGCAGGATCGTCGACGCCTTGCTCTTCTTCTGGCGGCGGTGCGGCCCCTGGTCGTAGCCGCCGTGGCCCTGGTCGCCGTACCCGTACCCGCCGTCGCCCGGGGGCGTCGGCGGCATCATCGAGGTCTGGCCCGCGTCGGTGGTGCGCAGGGCGGTGGTGGGCTGGTCGTAGCCCTGGTGCCCGTAGCCGCCCTGGTCGTGCGGGTAGCCGTAGCCGGCCGCGCCCATGGCGGCGGTGGCGGCGACCGGCTGGCCGTCGAGGCAGGCCTCGATGTCGGCGCGCATCTCGTCGGCGGACTGGTAGCGGTAGTCGGGGTCCTTGACCAGTGCCTTGAGGACGATGGCGTCCATCTCGGGCGTGATCTCGGGGTCGAAGTTCGACGGGGGCTGCGGCTCTTCCCGTACGTGCTGGTAGGCGACGGCCACGGGGGAGTCGCCGACGAACGGGGGCCGCACGCTGAGCAGCTCGTAGAGCAGGCAGCCGGCGGAGTAGAGGTCGGAGCGCGCGTCGACCTGCTCGCCCTTGGCCTGCTCCGGGGAGAGGTACTGGGCGGTGCCGATGACGGCGGCCGTCTGCGTCATGGTCATGCCGGAGTCGCCCATGGCGCGGGCGATGCCGAAGTCCATGACCTTGACCTGGCCGGTGCGGGTCAGCATCACGTTGGCGGGCTTGATGTCGCGGTGCACGATGCCGGCGCGGTGCGAGTACTCGAGGGCCTGGAGGATGCCGATGGTCATTTCCAGGGTGCGCTCGGGCAGCAGCTTGCGCCCGGAGTGCAGCAGTTCGCGCAGGGTGGACCCGTCGACGTACTCCATCACGATGTACGGGATGGAGATGTTGTCGACGTAGTCCTCGCCGGTGTCGTAGACGGCGACGATCGCCGGATGGTTCAGCGACGCGGCCGACTGGGCCTCGCGCCGGAACCGGGCCTGGAAGGACGGGTCGCGGGCGAGATCGGCACGCAGGGTCTTGACGGCGACGGTACGGCCGAGCCGGGTGTCGTGGGCGAGGTAGACCTCGGCCATGCCACCACGGCCGAGCACGTGGCTCAGCTCGTACCGGCCGCCGAGGCGACGCGGCTCTTCCATAACGTTGCAGCCCTCTCCGTCAGTCCCGACCGCACCTGTGTGTGGTCCGGCGGTGTGCTGTTCGCGCAAAGGCTACCGGCCGATCGTCTGTGATCGGTTCGCGGCCACAGGCTGATACTGGACCGGTACCGTACGCTCGGATCCGGCCGGTATCAGTGACGTGGATCACGTGATTCCGGCGGTCCGTCATCCCTGGGTCATCCCTTGTTCTTCAGTACGGCTTCCATGACGGCCTTCGCGACCGGGGCGGCGAGACCGCCGCCGCTGATGTCCTCGCGGTCGGCGCTGCTGTCCTCGATGACGACGGCGACGGCGACGGGCGAGGTGCCGTCCGGGTTCTCGGCGTAGGAGATGAACCAGGCGTAGGGGCGCTTCTTGTTGCCCTCGCCGTGCTGGGCGGTGCCGGTCTTGCCGCCGACCTTCACGTCCTTGATCTTGGCCTTGGTGCCGGTGCCGTTCTCGACGACGTTGATCATCATCTCCTGCACCTTCTGCGCGTTGGCGGCGGAGAGGGGCCGGCTCATTTCCTGCGGCGAGTGCTTCTCGATGATGTCGAGGTTGGGCGCGGTGAGCTGGTCGACCATGTACGGCTTCATCAGCTTGCCGTCGTTGGCGATCGCGGCGGTGACCATCGCCATCTGCAGCGGGGTGGCGGCGGTGTTGAACTGCCCGATGGAGCTCTGGGCGTTGCCGTCCTTGCCCATCTTCTTGTCGTAGACGCTGGCGAAGGCGCGGACCGGGATGTCGATCTTGTCGTTGTTGAAGCCGAACTTCTCCGCGGTCTCCACCATCTTGTCGCGGGTGACCTTGTCGCCCAGGTTCGCGAAGACGGAGTTGCAGGAGACCTTCAGGGCGTCGTTGAGGCTCGCTTCCTTGCAGCCCTTGGCGTGGTTGACCATCTCGGTCCGGGTGCCGGGCAGGAAGTACGGGTCCGGGGTGTCCGTCGGAGCGTTGATGTCCTGGACCACGCCGTGCTCGAGAGCGGCGGCCGCGGTGACCACCTTGAAGGTGGAGCCGGGCGGGTAGGTCTCGCGCAGGGCGCGGTTGACGAGGTTCTTGTCCTCGCTGTCCTTGAGCTCGACCCAGGCCTTCTCGTCGTCCTTGGAGTTGCCGGCGAAGCGGGAGGGGTCGTACGAGGGGGTGGAGACCAGGGCGAGGATGGCGCCGGTGCGCGGGTCGATGGCGGCGGCCGCGCCCTTCTTCGAGCCGAGGGCCTCGAAAGCGGCCTTCTGCGCGTCGGGGTTGAGCGTGGTGACGACGTTGCCGCCCTGCTTCTTCTCCCCGGTGAACATGCCGATGGTGCGGTCGAAGAACAGCCGGTCGTCGTTGCCGGTGAGGATGCCGTCCTCGAGGGACTCGAGCTGGGTGGAGCCGTAGGCCTGCGAGGCGTAACCGGTGACCGGGGCCCAGAGCTCGCCGTTCATGTAGGTGCGCTTGAACTTGTAGTCGCTGCCGTCGGTGACCTTCGAGCCGGTGATCGGCTCCCCCGCCACGATGATGTTGCCGCGCTCGGTGGCGTACTGGGCGATCTGGACCCGGCGGTTCTCCTTGCGGGTGCTCAGTTCCTCGGCCTGGACGTACTGCAGCCAGTTGGTCCGGATCAGCAGCGCGAGGACGAGCAGCCCGCAGAACAGCGAGATGCGGCGCAGGGGCTTGTTCATGACGGGCGGACCACCTGGGTCATCTCGGAGTCGGGGGACGGGGCGGGGGCCGGCGCAGGTCGGCGTGCGGTGTCGCTGATCCGGATGAGGATGGCGATGAGGATCCAGTTCGCGAGGACGGAGGAGCCGCCGGACGCGAGGAAGGGCATCGTCATGCCGGTGAGGGGGATGAGGCCCATGACCCCGCCGGCGACGACGAAGATCTGGAGGGCGAAGGCGCCGGAGAGGCCGATGGCGAAGAGCTTGCCGAAGGGGTCGCGGGCGGCGAGGGCGGTGCGGACGCCCCGCTCGATGATGAGGCCGTAGAGCAGGAGGAAGGCCATCACGCCGGTGAGGCCCAGTTCCTCGCCGACGGTGGAGAAGATGAAGTCGGAGTTGGCGGCGAAGCCGATGAGGTCGGAGTTGCCCTGGCCCCATCCGGCGCCGAGGACGCCGCCGGAGCCGAAGCTCATGATCGACTGGCCGACCTGCTCGCAGGCGCCCGAGGTGCTGTAGCAGGCGAAGGGGTCGAGCCAGGCGGTGACGCGGGCCTTCACGTGGCTGGCGAAGCTGGCCACGACCACGGCGCCGCCGACCGACATGAGCAGGCCGATGACGATCCAGCTGGTCCGCTCGGTGGCCACGTACAGCATGATCACGAACATGCCGAAGAAGAGCAGCGAGGTACCGAGGTCGTTCTCGAAGACGAGGACGAGCAGGCTCATCGCCCAGATCATCAGGATCGGGCCGAGGTCGCGGCCGCGCGGCAGGTAGAGGCCCATGAAGCGGCGGCTGGCCAGGGCCAGGGCGTCACGTTTCACCATGAGGTAGCCGGCGAAGAAGATCGCGATGACGATCTTGGCGAACTCGCCGGGCTGGATGGAGAAGCCGCCGACGCTGATCCAGATCTTGGCGCCGAAGACGTCGGCGCCCAGGCCCGGGATGACGGGCAGGATCAGCAGGATCAGGGCCCCTGCCATGGAGATGTACGTGAAGCGCTGCAGGACGCGGTGGTCCTTGAGGATGAGCAGCACCGCGGCGAACAGGGCGATGGCGAGCGCCGTGTACATCATCTGGCGGGGTGCGGAGGGGGAGAAGGCACCGAAGGAGCGTTTGGCGAGGTTCTGCAGCCGCTCGGACTGGTCGAGCCGCCAGATCAGCACGAGGCCGAGCCCGTTGAGGAGGGTGGCCAGCGGCAGCAGCAGCGGGTCGGCGTACTTCGCGTACCGGCGCACGACGAGGTGCGCGATCCCGGCGAGGGCGCCGAGGCCCAGGCCGTAGAGCAGCATGCCGGGCGGCAGGCTGCCGTTGATCGCGAGGCCCACGTTGGCGTAGGCGAAGATCGGGATGAACACGGCGAAGCCGAGCAGCATCAGCTCGGTGTTCCGCCGGCTCGGCAGCTCGATGGCGCCGATGGTGGTCGTGTTGGTGACAACGCTCATGGTGTGGCAGGCCCCCTGTGCCCGCGGGTGTCTACTGCTTTCCGCACAGGCTGACCACCTGCTGCTCCGCAGGAGTCAGAGTGGAGCCGGGTGTCTGGTTCTGCGCCTCGGCGGCCCGGCGCTCCTCGTCCTTCTTGCAGGCGGAGACCTGCACGCCCAGGTCGTCCAGCTTCTCGCGGGCGCCGTCGAGGCTGCCTTCGCTGATGGTGGCCTCGACCTGCTTGCGCTTGAAGGGCGGGAGGTACTTCAGTTCGATGTCGGGGCGGTCGGTCTCCACCTTGGAGAGCTCCAGCGGCCCGAGCTTCTGGCTGATGCCGCGGAAGAGCGCGACGTGCTCGCCCTTGACGCCGACGTAGTACTGGGTCTGGGTCCAGCGCCAGCCCGCGTAGAGGCCGCCGCCGACGACGCCGGCGACCAGGAGCAGGGTCAGCGTGCGGGTGGCCCACTTGCGCCCTTTGCCGCGGTGCTTGCGGGGGTGGTCGTACGTGTCCTCGTACTCGGAGTCGCCGTCGTAGGCCTCGGCTTCGCCGAAGCTGCCGTAGGCGCCGCCGCTCTGGCCCTGCTCGGCGTACCCGTAACCGGTGGCGTCGCCGCTGCCGGGGGGGCCGAAGGCGCCGGCGGGCGGGGCGGCCGGGCGGCCGAGGCCCGAGGCGCGGCCGGCCGGGGTCTGCATGGCGTTGCCGCCGTCGAAGAGCTGGTGCTGGTTCTCGGCGACCGCGCCGACGACGACCGGGGTGTCGTTGACCTGGGCGGCGAGGGTGTCCCCGCTGTCGGTGTCGAGGACGTCGGCGACGATGCAGGTGATGTTGTCGGGTCCGCCGCCGCGCAGGGCGAGCTGGATCAGGGACTGCACGGTCTCGCGGGGGCCGTGGTAGTCGGCGAGGGTCTCTTCGAGGGTCTGGTGGGAGACCACGCCGGACAGGCCGTCGGAGCAGATGAGGTAGCGGTCGCCGGCGCGGACCTCGCGGATGGAGAGGTCGGGCTCGACGATGTCGCCGCTGCCGAGCGCCCGCATCAGCAGCGAGCGCTGCGGGTGCGTGGTGGCTTCCTCTTCGGTGATCCGGCCCTCGTCGACGAGGCGCTGCACCCAGGTGTGGTCCTGGGTGATCTGGGTGAGGACGCCGTCGCGCAGCAGGTAGGCGCGGGAGTCGCCGACGTGGACGAGGCCCAGGCGCTGTCCGGTCCACAGCAGGGCGGTCAGGGTGGTGCCCATGCCCTCGAGCTGGGGGTCCTCCTCGACCATGACGCGCAGCTGGTCGTTGGCGCGCTGCACGGCGGTGGCGAGGGAGGTGAGGATGTCGGAGCCCGGGACGTCGTCGTCGAGCTGCACGAGGGTGGAGATCACCTCGGAGCTGGCGACCTCGCCGGCGGCCTGGCCTCCCATGCCGTCGGCGATCGCGAGGAGACGGGGCCCGGCGTAGCCGGAGTCCTCGTTGCCCTCGCGGATCATGCCTTTGTGCGATCCGGCGGCGAACCGCAGGGACAGACTCATGCGCACCTCGCCGGTCGGCTCCGGGTACAACCGGTCTCGAGCCACACTGCCCACCCTCCGGTCGGGAGCGCGCGCGTGTCCGTGTCCTCGGTGGGACGGATCGCCGCCGCGTGCTCGCTCCGCTCGCTCATTCTCGTACTACTTCCGCAGCTCGATGACGGTCTTGCCGATGCGGATCGGGGCGCCCGGCGGAATGGGCGTCGGGGTGGTCAGCCGGGTCCGGTCGAGATACGTGCCGTTGGTGGACCCGAGATCCTCGACGATCCACTGGCCGTCACGGTCGGGGTAGATCCTGGCATGGCGGCTGGACGCGTAGTCGTCGTCCAGCACGATGGTGGAGTCGTGGGCGCGGCCCAGGGTGATCGTCTGGCCCGCGAGGGCCACCGTGGTTCCCGTGAGGGTGCCCTCGGAGACGACGAGCTTGGTGGGCGCACCGCGGCGCTGGCGCTGCTGCGGAGGCGCGGCCTGCCGGCCGGCCTGCTGCGGGGCGGTGCCCGCGCCGCCGCGGCGGGAGCCGCGCTGCGTGACTCTCGTTCCGAAGAGGTCGCTGCGGATGACCTGGACGGCCACGATGACGAACAGCCACAGAACGGCTAGGAAACCCAGCCGCATGACCGTCAGGGTCAGCTCTGACATTGCCCCCGCTTCACCCTTCGGCTTGCCGGTAAATGATGGTCGTGCTGCCCACGACGATCCGCGAGCCGTCGCGGAGCGTAGCGCGGGTGGTGTGCTGCCCGTCCACCACGATGCCGTTGGTGGACCCGAGATCCTGGATCGTCGAGGGCGTTCCGGTCCGGATCTCACAGTGCCGGCGCGATACGCCGGGGTCGTCGATCCGCACGTCGGCTTCGGTGCTTCGGCCGAGTACGAGCGTGGGGCGCGAGATCTGGTGGCGGGTGCCGTTGATCTCGATCCAGTGGCGCTTGGGGCCGCCGGAGGCCGGTACGGGGGCGGCCGGGCCGGGCCCGCCCGCGGGCCGCCTGGCGCCGGGTCCGCCGGGGGGCGGGGCGCTGGGCATGGGCGGGGCGGCGACCGGCGGGTAGCCGTAGCCGCCCTGGCCGGCCTGGCCTGCCGGACCGCCCTGCGGCCGGCCCTGGGGCGGCTGCGGCTGGGAGGTGCTGGCGGCGAGGGTGCGGCTGCGGACCCGGTAGAGGCCGGTGTCGAGGTCGTCGGCCTTCTCCAGGTGGACCTTGATGGGGCCCATGAAGCTGTAGCGCTGCTGCTTGGCGTAGTCGCGGACGAGGCCCGCGAGCTCGTCGCCGAGCTGCCCGGAGTAGGGGCTCAGGCGCTCGTAGTCGCCGGCGCTGAGCTCCACGATGAAGTCGTTGGGGACGACGGTCCGCTCGCGGTTCCAGATGGTGGCGTTGTTGTCGCACTCCCGCTGGAGGGCTCCGGCGATCTCCACCGGCTGGACCTCGGACTTGAACACCTTGGCGAAGGTGCCGTTCACCAGACCTTCGAGTCGCTGCTCGAACCGCTTCAGAACTCCCATGGGGCACCTCCTCCGTCGCTGTCGCCCTGTACTGCTTACTGATCGTATCCACGCGTGGCGGATTCGGGTGGTTCCCCATCGGTCCTGTGAGGACGAGTGTTGGTCCTCACAAGGATCGTAGGGGGGCCTCAGGGACAGTGTCCCGCACCGGGAGCGGAGTGCGGGAGGGGCCGTCCACGGCGGGCGACGGGGGTCCGGGGAAAGCGATGTGATTCCACCCCGTCCGACGTGCTAATGTTTCGACGTCGCCAGGGGAACGGCCCGAAAGGGAAGAACCACTGGGACGCTGCTCGGGCGAGTGGCGGAACGGCAGACGCGCTGGCTTCAGGTGCCAGTGTCCTTCGGGACGTGGGGGTTCAAATCCCCCCTCGCCCACATCGACGGAACGGTCGTCATCGCGAAAGCGGTGGCGGCCGTTTCGTGTTTCCGGCGTTCCCGCGAACCCTCGTACCCGCGAACCGGCGTTGCCGGGGTCCGGCGTTCTGGCGTTGCGGGTTTTGTGGAGATCAACTGCCGTGTCCGGTGCGGGACGTCACGCGTCGGCCGGCCAAGGAGTGATCCAGGACACGTCGTTCACGTCGGGCGTCCGACTTTCGTCGCGCGGGCCGCGACGAAAGAGGGCGGCCGGCGGTGTGCGGGGGTGTCTAGGGTCGGGCGCGTGGATGCGAAGGCGATGACGCGGGCGGGCTGGGACTGGCTGAGGGGGCCGGAGCCCTGGACCCGGCGGATGCTCGCGGGCGACCTGGCGATCGCCGGGGTGCTGGCGCTGCTCGGCCTGGGCGTCGAGGAGCTCGACCACGGCTCCGGCAAGCGGATGCTCGCGAGCGCCGCGACCGTGGTCCTGCTCACCCTGCTGCGGCGCAGGCTGCCGGCGGCGACGCTGGTCCTGGGTTCCGCGGTGAGCGTGTACCTGCCCGGGTCGTTCCTCGTGACGAGCCTGCTGGGCTGGTCCGCCGGGCGCCGGATCGTGGGCGTCGGACGGGCGGGGGCGGCCTTCACGCTGGCGTTCGTCGCGGCGCTCGGCTTCGGCGTGCTGCACGAGTGGGAGCAGATGCGGCCGCTGCTGGTGGTCGTGTTCTCCACGCTGATGTTCCTGGCGACGATCGTGATGCCCGGTCTGGCCAGCCGGTACTGGTCGCAGCGCCGCACGCTGCTGGGCGCGCTCCAGGAGCGCAACGGTCAGCTGCTGCGGGAGCGGGCCATGGTCGCCGGACAGGCCAGGCTGCGCGAGCGGCAGCGGATCGCCCAAGACATGCACGACAGCCTCGGCCACCAGCTGGCGCTGATCTCCGTGCACACCGGTGCGCTGGAGGTGGATCCGGAGCTCACCGACCGTCAGCGCGAGGCCGTGGGAGTGCTGCGGCAGGCCTCGGTGGCGGCGATGCACGAACTGCGCGAGGTCGTGGGGATCCTGCGGGACGGGGTCGAGGCGCCCGTCCCGCAGGAGGAGGCGGCGCAGCCGGCGGCGCGCGGGGTGGCCGGGATCGCGGGGGTGGTGGAGGCGGCGCGGGGCGCGGGGACCGACGTGCGGATGTCCGCCTCGGGTCAGCCGCGGCCGCTGGCCCCCGCCTGCGACCACGCGGCGTACAGGATCGTGCAGGAGGCCCTGACGAACGCGTACAAGCACGCTCCGGGGGCGCCCATCACGGTGGAACTGCGCTACGAGGACGACTCGCTGGTCGTGGAGATCGCCAACGGGCCGGCGGCCGGTCCGGGGGCCGGCGAGGTGGTGTCGGGCGGGCAGGGGCTGACGGGGCTGCGCGAGCGGGCGCGGCTGGTCGGCGGGATGGTGCACGCCGGCGGGACCGAGGACGGCGGCTTCCGGGTGGCCGGGGTGCTGCCCTACGGGGCGGAGCCCGCGGGGGTGGCGGACGTGGCGGACGACTTCGGGCAGCAGGCGCAGGCGTGGGGCCTGCGGGGCGCCCCGCCGATGGACTGGGCGGCGGTGGACCGGGAGCTCGCCGTCCGGGGGCGCAGCCGGGCCGGCGGGTTCGCGCTGGGCTGCGGCATCGCCTTCGCCGCGGTGGTGCTCCTGGTGATCGTGCTCGGGGCGGGGATGCTGCTGGTGGTGGGCTCGATGGGCGATTCCATGCTGGACCGGTCCGGTTTCGACGCCGTGCGGGTGGGAGAACCGGAGCCGGCCGTGCGGGACCGGCTGCCGAGCGGCGACAATTTCCTGACGGCCGGGGCCGACCGCAAGGGACCGCCGCGGCCGGAGGGTTCGGACTGTCTGGCGCTGCTGGCCAAGGACCAGCCGGGGGCGCTGGGGACGGACCTGATCTACCGGTTCTGTTTCAAGGACGGACGGCTCGTGGACAAGCAGGCTTACGAGGTCAAGCAGTAGGAGCACGGGTGACAGCCGAAGTGATCCGCGTGGTGATCGCCGACGACGAGCCGCTGATCCGGGCGGGGATCAGGATGATCCTGACCTCGGCCCCGGACATCGAGGTGGTGGCGGAGGCGGCGAACGGCCGCGAGGCGGTGGACCTGGCCCGCGCGCACGCCCCCGACGTGGTGCTGCTCGACATCCAGATGCCGGTGATGGACGGGCTGACCGCGCTGGGGGAGCTGCGGCGGGCCGCGCCGGAGGTCCGGGCGCTGATCCTGACCACCTTCGGGGAGAAGGGGAACGTGCTGCGGGCACTGGGCGAGGGCGGTGCGGGGTTCTTGCTGAAGGACTCGGCGCCCGGTGAGCTGATAGGCGCCGTCCGGGCGGCCGCGGCGGGCGATGCGTACCTCTCGCCGGCGGCGGCCAGACACGTGGTCGACCAGCTGGCGTCGGGGAAGGCCGTCGTCCGGGGCGAGGAGGCACGGCGGCAGGTGGCGGAGCTGAGCGAGCGCGAGCGCGGGGTCCTCGCGCTGCTGGGGGAGGGCCTGTCGAACGCGGACGCGGGGCGGCGGCTGCACATGAGCGAGGCCACCGTGAAGACGTACGTGAGCCGGATCCTGGCGAAGCTGGGCTGCGACAACCGGGTGCAGGCGGCGTTGCTGGCCAGGGACGCCGGGCTGTAGATACGGTCAGCCCGTTCGACGGCGATCAACGTACGGGTGGGGGCGGCGCGCATGGCGGCGGTTGTGGGACAGCGGATCCCGGAGGTGGCGGGCTTCGCACCGCGGGTGGCGGACGGCTCGCCCAAGCAGGAGGGCAAGGCGCTGCGCCGTCGTGTGCCCCGGGCGGCGCACGCCGTCTTCGAGGCGCCGGCGGACCGGCCGGACGCGGTGCGGGCGGTGGAGGAGTCCAATGTCGGCCGGGTCGCCGAGCTGGCGCCGATACGCGTGGGGCGGATGGCGGCGAACCCCTTCGCGTTCCTGCGGGGCGCGGCCGGGCTGATGGCCCACGACCTGTCCGGCGGGCCGGTGACCGGGGTCGGCGCGCAGATCTGCGGCGACGCGCACGCGGCGAACTTCGGCCTGTACGGGGACGCGCGGGGCAGGCTGGTCATCGACCTGAACGACTTCGACGAGACCGTCTTCGGCCCGTGGGAGTGGGACGTGAAGCGGCTGGCGACCTCACTGGTGCTGGCCGGCCGGGTGGCGGGTGCGGGCGAGGACGCCAGCCGGGCGGCCGCGCTGGACGCGGTGGGCGCCTACCGGCGGACCATGCGGCTGCTGTCCCGGCTGCCCGCCATGGACGCGTGGAACGCCATCGCCGACGAGGAACTGGTCTCGCACACCGATGCCCGGGACCTGCTGGGGACCCTGGAGCAGGTCGCGGAGAAGGCCCGCAACAACACCTCCGCGCGGTTCGCCGCGAAGTCGACGGAGGCCGGCGCGGACGGCGGCCGGCGCTTCGTGGACGCGCTGCCCGTGCTGCGCCGGGTCGGGGACGCGGAGGCCGCGGTCGTGGCGGCCTCGCTGGGCCCGTACCTGCAGACCCTCCAGGGCGACCGGCGGCCGCTGATGGCCCGGTACGCGATCCACGACGTGGCCTTCCGCGTGGTCGGGACGGGGAGCGTGGGCACGCGCTCGTACGTGGTGCTGCTGCTGGACCACCGGGGCGAGCCGCTGGTGCTCCAGGTGAAGGAGGCGCGCCCCTCGGTGCTGCTGCCGCACCTGCCCGCGCTGGGGTTCGTCTCGCCGCCGGAGGAGCACGAGGGGCGCCGGGTGGTGGCCGGGCAGAAGCGGATGCAGGTGGTGTCGGACATCATGCTGGGCTGGACCACGGTGGAGGGGAGGCCCTTCCAGGTGCGCCAGTTCCGCAACCGCAAGGGCAGTGTGGACCCGGCGGCGCTGAGCGCCGACCAGCTCGACGACTACGGGCGGATGACCGGGGCCCTGCTGGCCCGGGCGCACGCGCACAGCGTCGATCCCCGGCTGCTGGCCGGTTACTGCGGGAAGAACGAGGAGCTGGACGAGGCGATGGCCGCCTTCGCGGTGGCGTACGCGGACCGGACCGAGGCCGACCACGCCGATCTGGTGGCGGCCGTGCGGGGCGGGCGGATCGCGGCGGAGTCCGGGGTCTGAGCCGTTCGGCCCGGCGGGGCGCCCGCCCCGCCGGGCCGTAGGCTGGCCGGGTGAGCGAGCAGACCGAACACACGGTTCCCGACGACGAACGTCCCGAGGCGCGCCTGGAGCGGGCCGTGCGGGCTGCCGAGCAGGCGCTGATCGAGTTCGAGATCGCGGTGGAGACCTTCCGGGTCGAGGTGGAGAACTTCTCCCGCCTGCACCACCAGAAGCTCGGCCCGATGTACACGCGGCTCGACGAGCTCGACGCGCTGATCGCCGAGGCGAAGGCGGCCCGCACCGGGGACCCGGAGGACCTGCGCCGGGCGCGGGACGCCCGCTCGCTGGTCATGCCGATGCCCGGGGTGGACGAGCTGTTCCACGACTGGATGGGCTCGGACGGGCTCGGCGACGACGCGGCCGCCATGCTCACCGAGCGGCCCGTGCGGCCGCCGGAGCGGGTGCGGCCCTCGGAGGAGGTGCGCCGCCTCTACCGCGAGCTGGTCCGCCGGGCCCACCCGGACCTCGCCCAGGACGAGGCCGAGCGGGCGCGCCGCGACGCCTTCATCGCGCGGGTCAACGCCGCGTACGGGCGGGGCGAGGAGCAGCTGCTGCGCGAGCTCGCCCAGGAGTGGGAGGCCGGTCCCGCGCCGGAGCGGGCGGAGCCGGAGGAGAGCGGGGAGCTGTACGCCCGGCTGGAGTGGCTGGCGCGCCGCAAGGAGCTGCTGTCGCTCGTGGCCAAGGAGCTGGAGGACAGCGCGATCGGTTCGATGCTGAGGATGGCCCCCGAGGATCCGGACCGGCTGCTGGAGGAGATCGCGGAGCAGCTGCTGGCGCGGGTCGCCGAGCGCGAGGCGGAGCTGGCGGCCGCGCTCGCCGAGGGGTGATGCGGGCCGCAGGGCCGCCCGGCGGGGCCGGGCGGGTCGGATAGGTTGGACGTCAGATCCGTGATGAGAGAAGGCGACGTATGAACTTCGGACCGCTTCCCTCGGTGGACGCCGCCGCGGTGCCCTCCGAAGGCTTTGTCCTGGACGTCCGCGAGGACGACGAATGGGCGGCCGGGCATGTCGAGGGCGCTCTGCACATTCCGATGAGCGACTTCGTGGCCCGCTTCGGCGAGCTGACCGAGGCCGTGGAGGACGGCCGGCGGGTGCACGTGATGTGCCGGGTCGGCGGGCGCTCCGCGCAGGTCACCCAGTACCTGGTGCGCCAGGAGATCGACGCCGTGAACGTCGACGGCGGGATGCAGGCCTGGGAACGGGCCGGGCGCCCGATGGTGACGGACAACGGGAACCCGGCCTTCGTGCTGTAGCCCGAGGGCTCGCCTGGCCCTTCGGGTCCCACGGACCCCACGGGTCCCACAGGCCGCACGGGCGCCTCGGGCCCTTTCGGGTCTCAGGCGAGGGGGTGGGCGGCCAGCAGGTCGCCCAGGGCCTCCTCGTGGGCGGCAGCGGGGCCGAGCTGGAGTTCCAGCTGCTTGGCCCACGCGTGGTACCGGTGCAGCGGGTAGTCGGTGTCGGCGCCGAAGCCGCCGTGCAGGTGCTGGGCGGTCTGTACGACCCGGCGCACGCCCTCCGAGGCCCAGATCTTGGCGACCGCGACGTCCCCCGAGCTCGGCAGCGGGCCGCCGGCGCCGCCGGTCGCCGCGTCGAGCCGCCACGCGGCCTGCCAGAGGGTGACCTCCATGGCGCGCAGGTCGATGTAGCGGTCGGCGGCCTGGACGGCGACGGCCTGGAAGGTGGCCACCGGGAAGCCGAACTGCTCGCGCTTGCCCGTGTACTGGCCGGTCATGGCCAGGACGGCCTCGCCGAGGCCGAGGGCGAGGGCGCAGGTTCCGGTGGTGAGGAGCTGGCGCAGCCGCTCCCAGGCCTCCGGGGTCTCGATGAGATGGGTCGGCGCCACCCGTACGCCGTCCAGGGCCAGTTCGGCGAGTCGCTCCCCGCTGGTGGACACCTGCTCGGCGAGGGCCAGGCCGTCGGCAGTGCGCGGGACGAGCGCGAGGACGGCCTCGCCCTCGCCGGTGTGGGCCGGTACGGCGATCCAGTCGGCGCTCTGCGCCCAGGGGACGGCGGTCTGCGTGCCGTCGAGGATCCAGACGTCCCCCTCGCGGCGGGCGGTGACGGCGAGTTCGGCCGGGTCGTGGCCGGAGCGGCCGTGGGCGGCGGCGGTCAGGACGAGGCTGCCGCGCCCGGCGCCGGGCAGCAGGGCGGCGGCCAGTTCGGGGCTGCCGTGGGCCTGTACGGCCATGGCGGTGGCGCAGTGTTCCAGCAGCGGAACCCGGGCCAGTACCTTCGCGGCCTCGCGCAGCACCAGGCACAGGGCGATGGTGTCGAGGCCGGCGCCGCCGTGCTCCTCGGCGAGGACCAGGCCCAGCAGGTCGGATCCGGCGAGCCTGGCCCACAGCGGGCGGTCGAAGTCGTCGGCGACGGCCCCGGGGGTGAGCGCGGGGCTGGGCACCCCGTCGGGCGCGACGTCCGCGAAGACGGCCTTCGCCGCCTCGACGGCCGCCTGCTGCTCCTCGGTGAAGGTGAAGTCCACTGCCGGTCCTCCCGTTCTGATCTGACGGTCCGTCAAGATAGAACAGGTTCTGGAAAATGGACAGGGCCCCACAAGGGTGCGGGGCCCCGTTCACCAGACACCGGACACCGGTCACTGATTACTGGTCACGGTCACCGGTCACCGGTCACCGGTCACGGTCACCGGTCGAAGTCGATCTCCACTTCCTCCGTCACCGGGTGCGACTGGCAGGCCAGCACGAATCCCGCGTCCGTCTCCTCGGCCTCCAGCGCGAAGTTCCGCTCCATGCGGACCTCGCCGGCCACCACGAACGCGCGGCAGGTGCCGCACACCCCGCCCTTGCAGGCGTACGGGGCGTCCGCGCGGTTGCGGAGCACCGCGTCCAGCAGGGATTCCCCGTCGCGGACCGGCCAGGTGCCCGAACGGCCGTCGAGGCGCGCGGTGACCCGGCCGTGGGCGGGGGCCGCGGCGGTGGCGGCGGGGGCGGGCGCCGTGGTGTCCTCGACGTGGAAGATCTCCTCGTGCACCCGGCTCCGGGCGACGCCGAGCGCGCCCAGGGTCCGCTCCGCACCCTGCACCAGGCCGTACGGTCCGCACAGGAACCAGCCCGTCACGTCCGCCACCGGCAGCAGCGCGGGCAGCAGGGCGGCCAGCCGCTCCTCGTCCAGGCGCCCGGAGGGCAGTCCGGCCTCCTGCTCCTCCCGGGACAGGACGGTGACCAGCTGGAACCGCGCCGGATAGCGGTCCTTGAGGTCGGCGACCTCCTCGAGGAACATCGTCGAGGCCGCCGTGCGGTCGCTGCGCACGAGGCAGAACCGGGCGTCGGGGCGGGCTGCCAGCAGGCTCGCCGCGATCGACAGCACGGGGGTGATCCCGCTGCCGCCGACGATCGCCGCATAGTGCCCGGCGGCGGGGGCTGCGGCCGGATCCAGCACGAACCGTCCGGCCGGGACCATCACGTCCAGCACGTCCCCTGCGGCGATCTCCTTGTGGGCGAAGGTGGAGAACTCCCCGCCCTCCACCAGCCGGACGCCGACCCGAAGCTCCGCCGGGCCCGGGCCGTCGGGCGCCGGGGCGGGGGAGCAGATCGAGTAGGTGCGCCGGATCTCCCCGCCCTCGGGGGCGGTGCGGCGCAGGGTGAGGTGCTGGCCCGGGGCGTGCCGGTACTCCTCGCGCAGCTCCTGCGGGACCCGCAGGGTCAGAGCCACCGAGTCGTCGGTGAGCCGGTCGACCGCAGCCACCGTCAGCGGGTGGAACGCGCCGTGGCGGGGTGCGGCCATCTACAGCTCCTTGAAGTGGTCGAACGGTTCGCGGCAGGCGGTGCAGCGGCGCAGCGCCTTGCAGGCGGTGGAGGAGAACCGGCTGAGCAGCTCGGTGTCGGTGGATCCGCAGTGCGGGCAGCGGACCGACAGGGTCAGCGGGACCGGCCCGTCGGCCGCGTGCGGGCGCGGTGGGGCGATGCCGAACTCGGCCAGCTTGCGGCGGCCTTCGGCGCTGATGTCGTCGGTGGACCAGGCCGGGGCCAGCACGGTGGTCACCCGCACCTCGGGTATCCCGTGGCCGGTGAGGACCCGCTCGATGTCGGCGGACATGGCCTCGATGGCCGGGCAGCCGGTGTAGGTCGGGGTGAGGATCACCTCGGCGCCGCCGTCCTCGCGCACCGTCACGCCGCGCACCACGCCGAGCTCGCCGAGGGTGAGCACGGGCAGTTCCGGGTCCGGGACGGACCCGGCCAGCTCGGCCAGCTCCGCCTCCAGGCGGGTCGTTCCGGCGCGGGCGGTCACCATGACGCCCCCGGGTGGCTGCGGTGCAGGTGCTGCATCTCGGCGAGCAGCCGGCCGAAGGGCTCGGTGTGCAGCCCCTGGCGGCCCGCTCCGGCCGCCCAGGCGCCGGTGCGCGGCCCCTCGGGCAGCGCGAGCCCGGCCCGCTCCAGCACCCCGCTCACCGCGGCCAGCCACCGCCCTTCCAGGGCGGGCCAGTCCAGGCCCTCGAGGCCGTCCACCGGCTGGAACATCTCGCCGGTGTACTTCCACAGGGCGTCCAGGGCGGCGCGCATGCGGCCCCGGCTCTCCTCGGTGCCGTCGCCGAGCCGCAGGGTCCACTGCTCGGCGTGGTCGCGGTGGTAGGCGGTCTCCTTGACGGCCTTGGCCGCCAGCGGCGCGAACGGGCCCTCCCCGCGGGCCAGTTCCCCGTAGAGCTCGTGCTGGTACAGGGAGAAGTAGAGCTGGCGGGCGATGGTGTGGGCGAAGTCGCCGTTGGGCTGCTCGACCAGCTGGAGGTTGCGGAAGGAGCGCTCCTCGCGCAGGAACGCCAGCTCGTCCTCGTCGCCGACCATGGTCAGCAGGATGCGGGCCTGGCCGAGCAGGTCGAGGGCTATGTTGGCGAGCGCGACCTCCTCCTCCAGCACGGGGGCGTGGCCCGCCCACTCGCCGAGGCGGTGGGAGAGGATCAGTGCGTCGTCACCGAGGGCGAGGGCGGCCGTGTGGACCGCCGCGGTGGTGTCGGTGCTGCTCACAGGTGGCTCACCCCCTCCGGGATGTCGTAGAACGTCGGGTGCCGGTACGGCTTGTCGGCGGACGGGGCGAAGAAGGGGTCGCGCTCGTCCGGCGAGGAGGCGGTGATCTCGGTGGAGGGCACCACCCAGATCGAGGTGCCCTCATTGCGCCGCGTGTAGAGGTCGCGGGCGTTGCGCAGGGCCATCTCCGCATCGGGGGCGTGCAGGCTTCCCGCGTGCGTGTGCGAGAGGCCGCGGCGCGAGCGCACGAACACCTCCCACAGGGGCCAGTTCTGCGTCATACCCGTGCCTCCTCGTTCTGTGCGGCGTGTGCCGCCTGCTTCTCCGCGTACGCCGCGGCCGCGTCGCGCACCCAGGCGCCGTCCTCGTGGGCCTTGCGCCGCTGGCTCAGGCGCTGCTCGTTGCACGGGCCGTTGCCCTTGAGCACGTTCCAGAACTCCGCCCAGTCGATGGCGCCGAAGTCGTGGTGCCCGCGCTCCTCGTTCCACTTCAGGTCCGGGTCGGGCAGCGTCAGGCCCAGGGCCTGCGCCTGCGGGACGGCGATGTCCACGAACCGCTGGCGCAGCTCGTCGTTCGAATGGCGCTTGATCCGCCAGGCCATCGACTGCGCCGAGTGGGCCGACTCGTCGTCCGGCGGGCCGAACATCATCAGCGAGGGCCACCACCACCGGTCGACGGCGTCCTGGGCCATCGCGTGCTGGGCCTCGGTGCCCTTGGACAGGGTCATGAGCAGCTCGAAGCCCTGCCGCTGGTGGAAGGACTCCTCCTTGCAGATCCGGACCATGGCGCGCGCATAGGGGCCGTAGGAGCAGCGGCAGATCGGCACCTGGTTGGTGATCGCCGCGCCGTCGACCAGCCAGCCGATCGCGCCGACGTCCGCCCAGGTCAGGGTGGGGTAGTTGAAGATCGAGGAGTACTTCTGCTTCCCCGCGTGGAGCTTGTCGAGCAGTTCGTCGCGGCTGGTGCCCAGGGTCTCGGCGGCGCTGTAGAGGTACAGCCCGTGGCCGGCCTCGTCCTGCACCTTGGCCATCAGGATCGCCTTGCGGCGCAGCGAGGGCGCACGCGTGATCCAGTTGGCCTCGGGCTGCATGCCGATGATCTCGGAGTGGGCGTGCTGGGCCATCTGGCGCACGAGGGAGGCGCGGTACTCCTCCGGCATCCAGTCGCGCGGCTCCACGCGCTCCTCCGCCGCGACCGCCGCGTCGAAGGCCGCTGCGAGCTGTGCGCCCAGGTCGGCGGCCATGCCCGTCCCGTCCGTCCCGTCCGTCCCGAGAGCCGTTTCCGGCCCCGTCTCCGGGGTCACTGCCACCATCCCGGTCCCCTGACTGAGTGTGTCGGCCGGCCGTCTGTCCCACCGACCGACCGATCGTTCGGTTCATCCTCTTCAATGGTGGGTCGGCGGCCCGTAGGGTGTCAACCTCTGAGGTCAACCCTGTGGAAGCCGGACGATCGGGGCGGGATGGATGCGAACGAGCGGGAGCCCGCCCCAGCGGCCGCTCCGCCACCCCCGCGGCGGCCCGGAATCGCCGGTCTGTCCACCCCCTACCGGGTGGTGGCCGCGCTCGCCCTGGGGGCCGTCGCCGTGGCCGCCTGTGCGCACCTCGTACTCGTGTTCCTGCACGTCGCCCCGTCCAACACGGTCAGCAAGCAGCACGCGCGGACGGTCGACGACTGGATCTACCCCGAGTTCGAGCAGAACTGGAAGCTCTTCGCGCCCAACCCGCTCCAGCAGAACATCGCGGTGGAGGTGCGCGCCCAGGTACGGACGGCCGACGGGAAGCTGGTCACCACCGACTGGCGCAACCTCAGCGCCGAGGACGGCGAGGCCATCCGGCACAGCCTGCTGCCCAGCCACACCGAGCAGAACGAGCTCCGCCGGGCCTGGGACTTCTTCACCGGCTCCCACGACGAGGAGAACAAGCCGAACGGCGAGCGCGGCGAGCTGTCCGAGCAGTACCTGCGGCGCATCGCGGTGAACCGCATCGCCCCGGCCCACCCCGGAGGCCGCATCCTGCGGATCCAGCTGCGCTCGGCGACGACGGCGGTGCCCGCGCCGAAGTGGAGCGACGAGACGACGGACACCGAGACGTACTACCGGGAGCTGCCGTGGTGGACGGTGTGAGAGCCGGCCTGGCGACCGCTCTGGCGAAGGTCACGGGGCAGGCCCTGGGCCCGTACCAGAGCGCCGTGATCCGCATCGGCTTCGCCGGGACCTGGCTCTTCTTCCTGCTGCGCGAGTTCCCGCACCGCCATGAGCTGTACGGGCCGGACGGGCCGTGGAGCTGGGCGCTGGCGGACCGGCTGATCGACTCGAACGGGGCCTTCACGGTCCTGATGTGGTCGGACTCGGCGGTGTGGTTCGAGACCGTCTACGCGGTGGCCGTCCTGTCGAGCGTGGGGCTGCTGCTGGGCTGGCGGACGCGGGCCACGTCCGTGCTGTTCATGGTCGGGGTGCTCTCGCTGCAGAACCGCAGCGTGTTCATGGGCGACGGCGGGGACAACGTCATCCACCTGATGGCCGTGTACCTGGTGCTGACCCGCTGCGCGCAGGTGTGGTCCCTGGACGCGCGGCGGGCCCGGCTGCGCGGGTCGGCTTCGGCGGGAGCCGCCGGGCCGGTGCTGTGGGGCGTCCTGGGGGCGGTGTTCGCCTTCGGAGCGGTGACCGGGCGGTTCGGCAGCGGCTGGCTGTCGGTCTTCGCGGCGCTGTGGGTGGTCGCCGGGCTGTGGTGGCTGGTCGACCGGAAGGAACCGGAGGGCGAGGGCCGGGCGACGCTGTCCGTGCTGGCCAACGTGCTGCACAACGCCGGAATGCTGGTGATCATGGCGGAGGTGTGCCTGATCTACGCCACGGCGGGCTGGTACAAGGTCCAGGGATCGCGGTGGCAGGACGGGACGGCCCTGTACTACCCGCTCGGGCTGGACTACTTCACGCCCTGGCCGGGGCTGTCCGCGCTGTTGGCCGGCAGCGGGACGCTGGTGATGCTGCTGTCGTACGGGACGGTGGCGGTGCAGGTGGCGTTCCCCTTCACGGTGTTCAACCGGCGGGTCAAGAACGTGCTGCTGGCCGTCATGATGCTCGAGCACGCCGGGATCGCGGTGCTGCTGGGGCTGCCGTTCTTCTCGCTGGCGATGATCGCCGCCGACGCGGTGTTCCTGCCGACGGTGTTCCTGGTCTGGCTGGGAGCCAGGGTCGCCGCGCTGCGGCCCGGCCGCTCCGCGGCGACGCCGGCGCTGTCCCCCGCGGAGCCGAGCCCGGCCCTCCCCCGCTGATCGCCGCCGGCGGGGGCTCCGCGGCCCCGCGCGGCGCCCGGCCCTTAGGGTCGGGCTATGAGTGAGCAGGGGAGCGCGGACGAGACGGTGCGGCAGTGGCGGGACGCCGCCGGGCAGGAGGACCTCGTCCTGCTGGACGGGTTCCACGCGCTGAAGCACGCGCTGCGGTTCGGCGCCGAGGTGCGGATGGTCCTCGCCGAGGACCCCGGCGCCGTACGGGCGCTCGCCGCCGAGCTGGCCCCGGACGTGGAGGCCGACGTGGCCCGGCTGACGCGGGCGGCGCCGCTGAAGGGGCTGCTGGCCCGGGTGCACCCCACCGGGGTCGCGGCCCTGGCCGTACGGCCCGGCCGGGCGGCGGGCCTGGCGGCGCTGGAGCGGCTGCCGCGCCCCGCGCCCGTCGTGGTCCTCGACAACCCCCGCAACCTCGGCAACGTCGGAGCCGTCGTCCGCCTCGCCGCCGGCTTCGGCGCCACCGGCGTGGTCACCCGCGGCGACCTCGACCCCTGGCACCCGAACGTCGTCCGGGCCGGGGCCGGGCTGCACTACGCCACCACCGTCGAGCGGATCACGCTGGAGACGCTGCCGCCCGGGCCGCTCTACGCGCTCGACCCGGAGGGTGAGGACATCCGTGCCCTCACCCTCCCGGACGACGCGCTGCTCGCCTTCGGCTCGGAGCGCCACGGCATCTCACCGGAGCTGCGGGACCGGGCCGACCATCTGGTGTCCCTGCCGATGCGCCCGCAGGTCTCCAGCTACAACCTGGCCACCAGCGTGGCCATGGCCCTGTTCCACTGGGGCGGGCCTCCGGCGGCCCAGGAAAAGTGACGACCTAGGCCTGGCGGCGGACCTCCACCACGCGGAAGCGGTTGGAGACGAAGGCTCCGTCGCACAGGGCCGCGTTGGCCGCCGGGTTGCCGCCCGAGCCGTGGAAGTCCGAGAACGCCGCGGTCTGGTTGACGTACACCCCGCCGGTCAGGTTCAGCGAGAGCTGCGCGGACTCCTCCAGGCAGACCTCCTCGATCGCCCGTTCGGTGTCGGCGGACGTCGTGTACGCGCCCACCGTCATCGCGCCCTTCTCCCGCACCGTGCGGCGCAGGAGCTCCAGTGCGTCGGCCGTGGAGTCCACGGCCACCGCGAAGGAGACCGGGCCGAAGCACTCGGAAAGGTAGGCCGCCTCCGGGTCGGGCTTCGACGCGTCCAGCTTGACCATCACCGGGGTGCGGACCACCGCGTCCGGGAACTCCGGGTTGACGACCTCGCGCGAGGCCAGCGCGACCTCGCCCAGCCCGGCCGCCGCCTCCAGCCGCGCCTTGACGTCCGGGTTGACCAGGGCGCCGAGCAGGGCATTGGCCCGCGCGTCGTCGCCCAGCAGGCCGCCGACCGAGGCGGCGAGGTCGGCGACGACCTCGTCGTAGGTCTTGTGACCGGCGTCCGTGGCGATGCCGTCGCGCGGGATCAGCAGGTTCTGCGGGGTGGTGCACATCTGGCCGCTGTAGAGGGAGAGGGAGAACGCGAGGTTCGCCAGCATGCCCTTGTAGTCGTCCGTGGAGTCCACGACCACCGTGTTGACGCCGGCCTTCTCGGTGTAGACCTGCGCCTGGCGGGCGTTGGCCTCCAGCCAGTCGCCGAACTCCGTGGAGCCGGTGTAGTCGATCAGCTTGATCTCGGGGCGCAGCGCGAGGGTCTTGGCGATGCCCTCGCCCGGCCGCTCCACCGCCAGTGCCACCAGGTTCGGGTCGAATCCGGTCTCGGTGAGGACCTCACGGGCCACCTGGACCGTGAGGGCCAGCGGGAGCACGGCCCGGGGGTGCGGCTTGACCAGCACCGCGTTTCCGGTGGCCAGGGAGGCGAACAGGCCCGGGTAGCCGTTCCAGGTGGGGAAGGTGTTGCAGCCGATCATCAGGGAGATGCCGCGCGGCACCGCCGTGAAGGTCTTGCCGAGGTCCAGCGGGTCGCGCTTGCCCTGCGGCTTCGACCAGTCGGCCTGCCCCGGGACCCGGGTCTGCTCCTCGTACGCGTAGGCCACGGCCTCCAGACCGCGGTCCTGTGCGTGCGGTCCGCCCGCCTGGAACGCCATCATGAAGGCCTGGCCGCTGGTGTGCATGACCGCGTGCGCGAATTCGTGCGTCCGCGCGCCGATCCGGGAGAGGATCTCGATGCAGACCAGGGCGCGCGCCTCGGGTCCCGCGTCGCGCCAGGCGGCCATGCCCGCCTTCATCGCGGGCAGCAGGACGTCCGGGTCCACGTGCGGGTACTCGACGCCGAGCTCCGGACCGTACGGGGAGACCTCGCCGCCCGCCCAGCCGTCGGTGCCGGGCTGCCCCAGGTCGAGCCGGGTGCCGCGGACGGCCTCGAAGGCGGCGAGCCCGTCGGCCGGGGCGGTTTCGCCGTACGCCTTGGGGTGTTCGGGGTGCGGGGACCAGTAGGCGCGGCTGTGGATCGCCGACAGGGCCTGGTCCAGAGTGGGCCGGTGCTTGGCGGACAGCTGGGGGACGGTGAGCTCGGCGGCCATCAGGGACCAACTCCTCGTTGAGCCGGGCGAAGGAGAGCAGACTGGAGTTAGAGTAACCGAACGATCGGTCGGGACAAGAGGGCCCGGCAGACCTGTGGATAAGTCGGTGCGGGAGGATCAGGACATGACAGCAATCGAGCGGTCCCGCACTGTGGTGGTCGTCGGCGCGGGCACCATGGGCCAGGGCATCGCCCAGGTCGCCCTTCTCGCAGGTCACCGCGTGCTGATCTACGACATCAACGCGTCCCTCGCCGCCGACGGCGTCGGCATGGTCCAGGACCGGGTCGAGCGGATGGCCGCCAAGGGCCGCCTGGATCGTGCCGAGGCCGAGGACGCGATCGGCCGAATCGCTGCGGCGGGCGCCCTCGCGGACCTCGCCGGGGCCGCCCTCGTCATCGAAGCGGTGGTCGAGAACGTCACCGTCAAGCAGACGCTCTTCGCCGCACTCGAAGAGGTGGTGGCGCCGGACGCGCTGCTGGCCACCAACACCTCCTCCCTCTCCGTGACCGAGCTCGCCGCCGGCCTCGCGCACCCCGGCCGCTTCCTCGGCCTGCACTTCTTCAACCCGGCCCCGCTGCTCCCGCTCGTCGAGGTGATCAGCGGTTTCGCGACCGACCCGGCCGCCGCCGAGCGTGCGTACCGCACCGTCCTCGGCTGGGGGAAGACGCCGGTCCGCTGCGCCGACACCCCCGGGTTCATCGTCAACCGGATCGCCCGCCCCTTCTACGCCGAGGCCTTCTCGGTGTACGAGGAGCAGGGCGCCGACCCGGCCACCATCGACGCCGTGCTCCGGGAGAGCGGCGGCTTCAAGATGGGCCCGTTCCAGCTGACCGACCTGATCGGCCAGGACGTGAACGAGGCCGTGACCCGCTCGGTGTGGGAGTCCTTCTTCCGCAGCCCCAAGTTCACCCCCTCGCTCGCGCAGCGCCGGCTGGTGCAGTCGGGCCGCCTCGGCCGCAAGACGGGGCACGGCTGGTTCCCGTACGGCCCGGACGCCACCGTTCCGGAGCCGCACACCGCCGCCCCCGAGGAGGCCCCGGCCAAGGTCACCGTGGTCGGCGACCTCGGGCCCGCGGCCGAGCTGGCCGACCTGCTGGAGGAGGCCGGGATCGCGGTCAGTTCCACCGAGCACGGGGGGCCGTACATCCAGCTGCCGGGCGAGGGCCAGCTGGTGCTGGCGGACGGCAAGACCTCCGTGGAGTTCGCGGACGTCGTCTACTTCGACCTCGCGCTCGACTACCGGGGGGCCACCCGCATCGCGCTCTCCGCCAGCGAGGACACGACGGAGCGGACCCTCGCCGAGGCCGTCGGGCTGTTCCAGAAGCTGGGCAAGAAGGTCTCCGTCATCGGCGACGTCCCCGGCATGATCGTCGCCCGGACGGTCGCGATGCTGATCGACCTGACGGCCGACGCCGTCGCCCGCGGCGCGGCCACCGCAGAGGACATCGACACGGCGATGCGGCTCGGCGTCAACTACCCGCTGGGGCCCGCCGAATGGCACGACCGGCTGGGCCGCGACTGGGCCTACGACCTGCTGCACCACCTCGACGAGCGCTGCCCGGGCGGTCGGTACGCGCCGTCGCTGGCGCTGTTCAGGCTGGGCTACGCCGCCGGGGAAGACGACGAGACGGGGGAGAGCGCATGACGACGGCGAAACGGGACACCTACACCCCCGAGACGCTGCTGTCCGTCGCCGTCCAGGTCTTCAACGAGCGCGGCTACGACGGCACCTCGATGGAGCACCTGTCCAAGGCGGCGGGCATCTCCAAGTCCTCGATCTACCACCACGTGACGGGCAAGGAGGAGCTGCTGCGCCGGGCCGTGAGCCGCGCCCTCGACGGGCTCTTCGCGGTCCTGGAGGAGCCCGGCGCGGTACGGGGCCGGGCCGTCGAGCGCGTCGAGTACGTCACGCGCCGCACGGTGGAGGTGCTCGTCGGCGAGCTGCCGTACGTGACCCTGTTGCTGCGCGTGCGCGGCAACACCCGGACCGAGCGCTGGGCCCTGGAGCGCCGCCGCGAGTTCGACCACCAGGTCGCGGACCTCCTCAAGGCCGCCGCCGCCGAGGGGGACCTGCGGGCCGACGTGGACATCCGGCTCGCCACCCGCCTGCTCTTCGGCATGGTGAACTCCCTCGTCGAGTGGTACCGCCCGCACCAGGGCACGGGGCCGGACCAGCTCGCCGACGCGGTGGTGCACATGGCTCTGGACGGGCTGCGGACAGTGCGCTGACCTTCGGGGACCCCCCTCCGGCGGACCGCCGTGCCCTCTGTACCCTGAGCGGGATTTCGGTCTTGAGCGCGTTCAAAAGACGTCTTCCGGGCCATCGCACCGAACGAAAATGGGGGGACCGGTGCACCGTCGCCGTCTCGTGGTTCCAGCCGCCGCAATCGTCGCGGCCGTCGTTGGTTTTGTGCCGGGCACGGCCCAGGCCGCGGATCCGTCCGCGCCGGGCGCCCACCGGGTCACCAAGCCGTCCGACCTCGCCAAGCCGTCCGACCTCGCCAAGCCGGGGACGTCTCCCTTCAAGACGTTCACCAGTGGCGCCCACAAGTCCACCCGGAAGGGTGCCTCCGCCGTGGCCGCGGCGGAAGGCGCCGCCCTGGGCAATCCGGACCTGGAGGTCGCTCTGAGCGCCACCAACACCGGCGCGCACTCGCTCCAGCTGGAGGCGAACGTCACGAGCGCCGACGCCTCGCTCGAGGTCAGCGTCTCCTGGGGCGACGGGAGCGCGGTGGAGCGGTTCACCGCCTCCGGCTCCACCTTCCTGATGCCGACGCACGACTACGCGGAGGTCGGCGAGTACACGATCAAGGTCGGTGTGAACGACGCCGCCAACAAGGCGTACGTCGAGAACGAGCTCGTGGTCGTGACGACGGGCTCCGAGTTCACGCCGCACGAGCCCATGCGTCTGCTGGACACCCGGGAGGGCTTCCGCGCGCCGAAGGCCAAGGTCGCGCCGTACACCAGTGCCCGCGTGCAGGCCGGCGGCTACGGCATGATCCCGGCCGACGTACAGGCCGTGGTCCTCAACGTCACCGTCACCAACACCACCAGTGCCGGGCACATCACCGCCTACGGCTCGGGCGGCGAGCGGCCGAACGCGTCGAACATCAACTTCGAGGCCGGCCAGACCGTCCCGAACCTGGTCGTCGTACCGGTCGGCGAGGACGGCTCGGTGGACCTCTACAACAGCGGCTGGGAGTCGGTCGACCTGATCGCCGACATCACCGGCTACTTCAAGCAGTCCGCGGCCAGCGGCTACACGCCGGTGGCCCCGGCCCGCTTCGTCGACACCCGCGAGGGCATCGGCACCGTCAAGGGCCAGGTCCCCGGCCAGACGAGCTTCGGCACGCAGATCAGCGGTCTGCGCGGGGTGCCGCAGGGAGTCAAGGCGGTGGCGCTGAACGTGACCGTGACCGGCCCGAAGGAGGCCGGCCACCTGATCGTCTACCCGAGCGGTGGGCGGATCCCGGTCGCGTCG
Organism: Streptomyces sp. NPDC048349; assembly: GCF_040651925.1. Classification (NCBI taxonomy): domain Bacteria; kingdom Bacillati; phylum Actinomycetota; class Actinomycetes; order Kitasatosporales; family Streptomycetaceae; genus Streptomyces; species Streptomyces sp. NPDC048349. Next base: position 245,720 of record NZ_JBEZLA010000001.1, read on the forward strand.
AACGTGAACTTCACCGCCGGCCAGACCGTCGCCAACTCGGTGATCGTCCCGGTCGGCCCCGACGGTTCCATCAACATCCGCAACAGCTCCTGGGCCGGAGCCGACGTCGTGGTGGACGTCGTCGGCTACTACAGCCCCGACAGCACGGGTGCCTACATGCCGCTGTGGCCGATGCGCTGGCTGGACACGCGCAACCCCGAGGGCACGATCAGCGAGATCCGCGGATCGATCCCCGGCCGCGGCTACCTCCCCGTGCCGTTCTTCTCCGGCGAGCCCGCCGTCACCGCGTACGTGCTGAACACCACCGTCACCAACACGGCCGGCGCCGGCTTCCTCTCGGTCGCACCGGACCCGAACTCGCCCGAGCAGTACGAGAAGGGCACCGCGCTCCCGCCGGCGCGGCCCGGCGCCTCGGCCCTGAACTGGACGAAGGGCAGGACCGTCGCGAACCTGGTCCAGGCGACCTCGGGCCCCCACGCCGTCGTCGACTTCTGGAACCAGGGCTGGGAGAAGGCCGACCTCGTGGTCGACATCTCCGGCTACTACGAGAACCCGCTGCCGCAGTCGTAGGCATCGCCGGTCGTAGGCATCGCCGCGCACAGCGCCCCGGGGAGGCCCTCCAGGCCCTTCCCGGGGCGCTTTCGCGTCCGCCCGCCCTTCACTCCTCGGTGAGCGCCGGGGGCCCGGACGGGCCGGGGCCCGTGTCCAGCAGATCCGTTTCCTCGAACACCAGCAGGGTGCGCGTGGAGAGCACTTCCGGGATGGACTGCAGGCGGGTCAGGACCAGCTCGCGCAGGGTGCGGTTGTCCGGGGTGTGGACCAGCAGCAGGACGTCGAAATCCCCGCTGACCAGGGCGATGTGCGCGGCTCCGGGGAGCTCGCGGAGCTTTTCGCGGACCGTCCGCCAGGAGTTCTGGACGATCTTCAGGGTGATGTAGGCGGAGGCGCCCTGGCCCGCCCGTTCGTGGTTGACGCGTGCCGTGAACCCCCGGATCACCCCGTCGTCGATGAGCCGGTTGATCCGGGCGTAGGCGTTGGCGCGGGAGACGTGGACCTGTTCGGCGACCGAGCGTATCGACGCGCGGCCGTCCGCCTGGAGCAGCCGCATGATCGACCGGTCGATCGGGTCGAGGGGGCGGGGCGGAACGGAAGGTACCGGTGGGGTCCCGGGGGCGCCCCCCGGGGGGACCGGTGCGGAACCCGCTCCGGCCATTTGTTCATCCGGCATTGCCCGATGCCTCCCTCTGCTGGACGTCCTGCATCCATCCCAGGCCCCCGACGCCAGTTTGTCCACAGCCTGGAGCCGCCTGTAGCCAAATTGCGCGGACAACCGAACAATCGGTAGGTGAGGCGCCTCACACCCGAGCCGTCGCCCTGCCCGCTTCCCACGAGGAGGTGTACGCCGCCATGACGGTCCAAGAGCTGCCCGGTGCCGGTGCGTCCCACCGTCCCACCCCGCCGCCCGCCTGGAGGCCCCGTACGGACGCCGCTCCGCTGCTCCCGGACGCCGAGCCCTACCGGGTCCTCGGCACGCCGGCGGCGGACCGGCTGGACCCCGCGCTGATGCGCCGCTGCTACGCCGAGCTGGTGCGCGGCCGCCGCTACAACGCGCAGGCCACCGCGCTGACGAAGCAGGGGCGGCTCGCCGTCTACCCGTCGACCGTGGGCCAGGAGGCCTGCGAGATCGCGGCAGCCATGGTCCTCGAGGAGCAGGACTGGCTCTTCCCGAGCTACCGCGACACCCTCGCGGCCGTGGCGCGCGGACTGGACCCCGTCCAGGCGCTGACCCTGCTGCGCGGCGACTGGCACACCGGTTACGACCCGCGCGAGCACCGGATCGCCCCACTCTCCACCCCGCTCGCCACCCAGCTGCCGCACGCGGTGGGCCTGGCGCACGCGGCCCGGCTGCGCGGCGACGACGTCGTGGCCCTGGCCATGGTCGGCGACGGCGGCACCAGCGAGGGCGACTTCCACGAGGCCCTGAACTTCGCCGCCGTCTGGCAGGCGCCGGTGGTCTTCCTCGTGCAGAACAACGGCTTCGCCATATCCGTCCCGCTCGCCAAGCAGACCGCCGCGCCGACGCTGGCCCACAAGGCCGTGGGTTACGGGATGCCCGGCCGGCTGGTCGACGGCAACGACGTGGCCGCCATGCACGAGGTGCTGAGCGAGGCCGTCCGGCGGGCCCGGGCCGGCGGCGGTCCGACCCTGATCGAGGCCGTGACGTACCGGATGGAGGCCCACACGAACGCCGACGACGCCACCCGCTACCGCGGCGACGCCGAGGTCGAGGCCTGGAAGGCGCACGACCCGGTCGACCTGCTGGAGCGCGAGCTGACCGCGCGCGGGATCCTCGACGAGACGGGCATCCAGGAGGCGCGCGACGCGGCCGAGGCCATGGCCGCGTCCCTGCGCGAGGGGATGAACGCGGACCCGGTGCTGGACCCGATGGACCTCTTCGCGCACGTCTACGCGGAGCAGACCGGCCGGCTGCGCGAGCAGGCGGCCCAGTTGCGCGCCGAGCTGGACGCGGAGGGAGACGCATGACCACGGTGGCGGCGAAGACGGCGGCGTCGGGGGCCAAGCCCGCGACGATGGCCCAGGCCCTGACGCGCGCGATGCGCGACGCCATGGCCGAGGACCCGACGGTCCACGTCATGGGCGAGGACGTCGGCACGCTGGGCGGGGTCTTCCGGATCACGGACGGGCTCGCGAAGGAGTTCGGCGAGGACCGCTGCACGGACACCCCGCTCGCCGAGGCCGGGATCCTGGGCGCGGCGGTCGGCATGGCCATGTACGGGCTGCGGCCGGTCGTCGAGATGCAGTTCGACGCGTTCGCGTACCCGGCCTTCGAGCAGCTGATCTCGCACGTGGCGAAGATGCGCAACCGCACCCGGGGAGCGATGCCGCTGCCGATCACGATCCGCGTCCCGTACGGCGGCGGGATCGGCGGGGTGGAGCACCACTGCGACTCCTCCGAGGCGTACTACCTGGCCACGCCCGGTCTGCACGTGGTGACCCCGGCGACGGTCGAGGACGCGTACGGGCTGCTGCGCGCGTCCATCGCGAGCGACGACCCGGTGGTCTTCCTGGAGCCCAAGCGGCTCTACTGGTCGAAGGCCGACTGGTCGCCGCAGGCTCCGGCCGCGGTGCCGGGCATCGGCAAGGCCCTGGTCCGGCGGACGGGCACGAGCGCCACGCTGATCACCTACGGGCCTTCGCTGCCGGTGTGCCTGGAGGCGGCCGAGGCGGCGCGCGAGGAGGGCTGGGACCTGGAGGTCGTGGACCTGCGCTCGCTGGTCCCCTTCGACGAGGACACGGTCGTGGAGTCGGTACGCCGGACCGGGCGCGCGGTGGTGGTCCACGAGGCCGCCGGCTTCGGCGGGCCGGGCGCCGAGATCGCCGCCCGGGTCACGGAGCGCTGCTTCCACCACCTGGAGGCGCCGGTGCTGCGGGTGACGGGCTTCGACATCCCGTACCCGCCGCCGATGCTGGAGAAGCACCACCTGCCGGGAGTGGACCGGATCCTGGACGCCGTCGCGCGCCTGCAGTGGGAGAACTGATGCCGCAGGTCATGGAATTCAAGCTGCCGGATCTCGGTGAGGGGCTGACCGAGGCCGAGATCGTGCGGTGGCTGGTGGCGGTGGGCGATGTCGTCGCCATCGACCAGCCGGTCGTCGAGGTCGAGACGGCCAAGGCGATGGTGGAAGTGCCCTGCCCGTACGGCGGCGTGGTCACCGCCCGTTTCGGGGAGGAGGGGCAGGAGCTCCCTGTCGGGGCACCGCTGATCACCGTGGCGGTGGGTGTGGCGTCGCTCCCCGAGTCCCCGGCGGCCGAAGCCGAAGGCTCCGGCAACGTGCCCCGGCCCCTGATCGGTTACGGCACGGACCACTCGCGCCCGGCGCGTCGGCGACGGGTGCGACCCGTCACCGCCGAGGTCTCGGCGCAGGTCGTCACCGCGCCGATCACCCTGCCGGCCGCGGCGCCCGTGGCGGCCGCCGCGGCCGGGCCGGTCCCGGTGATCTCGCCGCTGGTGCGCAAGCTGGCCAAGGACCACGGGGTCGACCTGCGCGCGCTGCGCGGGTCCGGGCCCGAGGGCCTGATCCTGCGGGCGGACGTCGAGGCGGCACTGGCCGCGCGGCGGGCCCCCGAACCGGCCCCCGTCGCGGCCGGGGCCGTCGGCGGTGCCGTGGCGGTACAGGGCGAGCGGATCCCGCTCAAGGGCGTGCGCGGGGCGGTCGCCGAGAAGCTGTCGCGCAGCCGCCGGGAGATCCCGGACGCCACCTGCTGGGTCGATGCCGACGCCACCGAGCTGATGGCCGCCCGGGCCGCGATGAACGCCGCGGGCGGACCCAAGATCTCGGTGCTCGCGCTGCTGGCACGGATCTGCACGGCCGCACTGGCCCGGTACCCGGAGCTCAACTCCACCGTGGACCTCGCGGCCAAGGAGATCGTCCGGCTCCCGTCGGTCCACCTGGGCTTCGCCGCGCAGACCGAACGGGGCCTGGTGGTCCCGGTGGTCCGGGACGCGCACAACCGCAACCCCGAGTCCCTGTCGGCGGAGTTCGCCCGCCTGACCGAGCTGGCCCGGGCGGGAAAGCTGGCCCCGTCCGACCTGACGGGCGGCACCTTCACCCTGAACAACTACGGGGTGTTCGGGGTCGACGGTTCCACGCCGATCATCAACCACCCCGAGGCGGCCATGCTCGGCGTCGGCCGGATCATCGCGAAGCCGTGGGTGCACCAGGGCGAGCTGGCGGTGCGGCAGGTGGTCCAGCTGTCGCTGACGTTCGACCACCGGGTCTGCGACGGCGGCACGGCGGGCGGCTTCCTGCGCTACGTCGCCGACTGCGTCGAATCCCCGGCGGTCCTGCTGCGGAGCCTGTAACCCGGCAGCGTCCTCACACGCCGGCGGGGCCGGTAGGTCCGGCCCCGCGGCGTGTGAGGCGCGGTCACGCCGTGAGCAGGAGCTTGCCGACGTGGTCGCCCGACTCCAGGACCCGGTGGGCTTCGGCCGCCTGCGGCATCGGGTACGAGGCGTGGACCACCGGACGGACCCGTCCCGCGGCAACCAGCGGCCACACGTGCTCCCGCACCGCCGCGATGATCGCCGCCTTCTCCTCCAGGGGACGCGTCCGCAGCGAGGTGCCGGTGATCGCCGCCCGCTTGGACAGCAGCGCGCCGAGGTTCAGCTCGGCCTTGACCCCGCCCTGGAGGCCGATGACCGCCAGGCGGCCGTTCACGGCGAGGGCGTCCACGTTCCGGGACAGGTACTTGGCGCCCATGATGTCCAGGATCACGTCCGCGCCGGCTCCGCCCGTGGCCGCCCGCAGCTCGGCCACGAAGTCCTGCTCGCGGTAGTCGATCAGGACGTCGGCGCCCAGCTCCTTGCAGCGGGCCAGCTTCTGCGGTCCGCCGGCCGTCACCGCGACCGTCGCGCCCACCGCCTTCGCCAGCTGGACGGCCATCGTGCCGATCCCGCTGGCCCCGCCGTGCACCAGGAGGGTCTCGCCGGGCCGCAGGCCCGCCACCATGAACACGTTGGACCACACGGTCGCCACGACCTCGGGCAGCGCGGCCGCCGTGACCAGGTCCACGCCCGCCGGGACGGGCAGGAGCTGGCCCACCGGCACGGCGACCTTCTGCGCGTACCCGCCGCCCGCCAGCAGGGCGCACACCTCGTCGCCCACCGACCAGCCGGACACCCCCGGTCCGATCGCCGAGATCCGCCCGGAGCACTCCAGGCCGGGGTGGCGCGAGGCGCCGGGCGGCGGATCGTAGAACCCCTGGCGTTGCAGGACGTCGGCGCGGTTCACGGCGCTCGCCGCGACCTCGACGAGGACCTCGCCCTCGCCCGCCACCGGATCGGGTACCTCGGTCCAGACGAGTGCCTCGGGGCCGCCGGGCTGCTCGATGGTGATCGCATGCATGGCCCGGAGGCTACGCGATCTACTCGGCGGAGGGCAGGGTCACCGGCGGTGAAGTCGGCGCCGCGCGGACAATGGTGATGAGACGGTCCGTCAGCTGGATCGGGCTCGCGTGCGGATCGTCGTACGCCAGCAGCCGGTGCCCGCGCAGCACGCTCACCACCAGGTCGTCCGTCTCGCGCACCGACTTGCCGGCCTCGGACCGGTTGGCGGGCCGTTCGATGAGGTCGAGGCCGCTGCCCTGCTGGATCAGGTCCTCCATCACGGTGCCCGCGCTCGGGCTGAGGACGGACAGGCCCAGCAGCCGGCCCGCTGCGCTCGCGCTCGTGATGACCGCGTCCGCGCCCGACTGGCGCAGCAGCGGCGCGTTCTCCTCCTCGCGCACCGCCGCGACGATCTTCGCGCCACGGTTGAGCTGCCGCGCCGTCAGCGTGACCAGGACCGCCGTGTCGTCGCGCTGGGTGGCGATGATGATCTGACGGGCCTTTTGGAGCTCGGCCCGCAGCAGGACGTCGGAGCGGGTGGCATCGCCGACCACGCCCGTGAAGCCCTCCGCGTTGGCCATGTCGATCACCTTGGCGCTCGGGTCGACGACGACGACCTGGTCCCTGCGCAGGCCGGTGGCCAGCAGTGTCTGCAGGGCCGAACGGCCCTTGGTGCCGAAGCCGACCACCACCGTGTGCTCACGCAAGTTCTTCCTCCAACGGCTCAGCCGCCACTCTTCCCTCGTCCGCTCGGTGAGGACTTCCAGGGTGGTTCCGACCAGGATGATCAGGAACAGGATGCGCAGCGGGGTGATCAGCAGGACGTTCACCAGCCGCGCGCTGTCGCTGTAGGGGACGATGTCGCCGTAGCCGGTCGTCGAGAGCGTCACGGTCGCGTAGTAGACGCAGTCGAGGAAGTCGACCTTCTCGTTGGCGTTGTCGTGGTAGCCCTCGCGGTCGAGCCACACGATCAGGACCGTGAGGCAGAGCACGAAGAGGGCCATCAACAGGCGTCTGGTGACCTGCCGCAGGGGCTTCTCGACGACCCGCGTGGGGAGTTTGATGCGCCGGGAGACGAGTTTCTCGTCGGCGCCCCGGGCCATGGCGTCGTCACCGTGCAGTTTCACGTGAAACATCCTCCGGAGGCCCAGGGAAGATCGAGGATCTCCAGCTCCTGCCCGGACCGCGCGCCGTGCGGCGGTACGACGGCCAGCGCGTCGGCGGCCGCCACGCCGCGCAGCATCGCGGGACCGTTGTAGCGCAGCGGCTGCGCGTGCTCGCCGCTCAGCAGGACCGGGACCAGCCGGGTGTCGTGCGGGTGGCCCGGTACGTCGCCCTGGACCGCGGCCGTGTAGCGGGGCCGCGGGCGGCGGCCGGCGAGGGCGCGCAGCAGCGGTTCGGCCAGCGTGAGCAGCCCGGAGACGGCGGCGAGGGGGTTGCCGGGCAGCCCGACCACGTGCCGGCCACCGGCCCGGTCGCCGATCCTGGCCAGCAGCATCGGGTGGCCGGGGCGTACCGCGACGCCGTCGACGAGGAGTTCGGCTCCGGCCCGGTGCAGGACGGGGTGCACGTGGTCGACGGGCCCGGAGGCGGTGCCGCCGGTGGTGAGGACGACATCGGCCCCGGAGGTGGTGACGGCCTCGAAGAGGGCTTCGGCTCCGGCCGGGTCGTCGCCGAGCCGCCGTGTACCGAGGACCTCGGCGCCGAGGCGGGTGAGCCAGGGGCCGAGCATGGGGCTCAGTGCGTCCCGGATCAGCCCGTCGTGCGGGAGGCCCTCGGTGAGGAGCTCGTCGCCGAGCACCAGGATCTCCACGCGCGGGCGGGGCCGGGTGGTCAGCTCGTCGTACCCGGCGGCCGAGGCGAGGCCCAGCACGGCGGGGGTGACGAGCGATCCGGCGGGCAGCAGCAGGTCGCCGGAGCGGCACTCCTGGCCGCGCGGGCGGATGTCCTGGCCGGTGAGGACGCGCCGGTCCGCAAAGAGCTGGGTGCCGCTCTCGTGGCAGTGTTCGGTGCGGATGACGGCGGTGGTGTCGGCGGGGATCCGGGCGCCCGTGGCGATCCGTACGGCCTCGCCGTCCGCGAGGGGTCCGGGCCGCTCGGAGCCGGCCAGTACCCCCTCGCCGGCGCGGACGCTCCACGGGCCGGGACCGGCGACGGCCCAGCCGTCCATGGCTGAGGTGTCGAAGGACGGCAGATCGGTCAGGGCGTCCAGGGGCGCGGCCAGCACCTCGCCGAGGGCGTCCGCGAGGGGGACCCGGTGGGTGCGGGCGCGCACGCCGTCACCGGCGCGGGCGGCGGTGTCCCGGGCCCGGGGCCAGGGGTGGGCGCGGTGGCCGCCGCCGGCGCCGGCGCCGCCGCCACCGTGCGGGGTGCGGCTGACCAGGGCCAGGGCCTCGTCGAGGGCCTGTTCGGCGGAGTTCGCGGGGGTCATCCTGAGCCGTTCTCGCGGGGGGCGTCGGGGGAGTCGGCGGCCTTTGCCTCGGCGGCCCAGCGCAGCGCCAGGCCGGCGGCCTTGCGGGAGGCTTCGGCGACGGCCAGGGCGGGGTCGGCCCCGGCGGCCTCGGCCCGCGCCGCCGCGTAGCCGACCAGGAAGGTGGTCAGCGGTGCGGCGGGCCGGTCGACGCCGTGGGCGGCGTCACGGGCGAGGTCGAGCAGGGTTTTGACGTCGACGGGGAGGTCGATGCCGAGCTCGGTCTTGACGGCGGTGATCCATTGGTCCAGCACGGTTCCATGCTCCCTGATCCGGGCGCGGGCGGCGGCGAGATCGTCCCAGGTGTCGCAGTCGAAGGAGGCGAACGGCGGCGCCGCGACCCGGGTGAGGTCGAGTTCGGCGGTGAGCGCGCGCAGCGGGAGCCCGGCGAGGCTGCCGTGTTCGGTGGCGAGGAGGGCCAGCTCGCGGCGGAGCGGCTCGCCGCGGTAGGCGGCGATGAGCGGCTGGTCCCGGCCGTCCGGGTCGCGCAGCAGGGCGCCCTCGTGGCCGGACCCGGGGCGGGGGCCGGTGCCGGGCTGGTGCCCGCCCGCGTGCGCGCCGGTCGCGGTCAGCAGGGCGCGTACGGTCTCCCGGTCCAGGAAGGGCAGGTCCGCGGAGAGGACGAGGACCAGTTCGGCGGTGGTCTGCCGCAGTCCGGCGTCCAGCGCGGCCACGGGGCCGCCGCCGGGCGGATCCTCCCTGGTCCAGCGGACCGGGCGGGCGGTGGGGCGGCGGCCGCCGACCACGATGGTGGCGGCCGCGTCGGCGCACGCGTCGAGGACGCGGTCGAGGAGGGGGCGGCCGCCGACGCTCAGCGCGGGCTTGTCCGCCCCGCCGAGGCGCTGCGCGGCGCCGCCGGCCAGCACGATGGCGTCGTAGCTCATGCCCCAGAGTATGCGTGGGCCGTGTCCCCCGCGGGGAGCCCCGTCCACCTGCGGCTCATGTGCCGGCCGGGGTCCGCGGCCCGGGATCGCGGCCCGGGCTCCGCCCCGGGCCCCGCGCCGCGAACGCCGGCGGGGCCGCAAGGGCCGGCCCCGCCGTGCGTACTGCTGGAGGTAACGGGCTAGAGGTACGGGCCGGAGCGGATCGCCCCGTGGTGGCCGTCATCGTCGTCGTCGGTGGGGGCGCCGGGCGGCAGGGCGCGGCGCATCTGTTCGAGCTGGGCCCGCGCCGCCATCTGCTGCGCGAACAGGGCCGTCTGGATGCCGTGGAAGAGGCCCTCCAGCCAGCCCACCAACTGCGCCTGGGCGATGCGCAGTTCCGCTTCCGAGGGAATGGCTTCCTCGGTGAACGGGAGGGACAGGCGCTCCAGTTCCTCCACGAGCTCCGGGGCCAGGCCGTCCTCCAGCTCCTTCACCGAGGCGGCATGGATGTCCTTGAGCCGGACCCGGCTCGCCTCGTCGAGAGGCGCGGCACGTACCTCTTCCAGGAGTTGCTTGATCATGCTGCCGATCCGCATGACCTTGGCGGGCTGTTCGACCATCTCCGTCACCGGGACCTCGCGCGACTCGTCATCGGCGCCGCCGACCGTCATCCCGTCCTGTCCCACGATCAGGACGTGCGGGGGACTGTCCTGCGACCGTTCACTCCTCGGCATCTCCATGCCGACATTCTCTCGCACACCTTCGTACTCACACGGTGTGCCCCCGTACGGGCGTGATCCACCCTGTACGGAGGCACCGTGTCACCGTGCGTGCTACCCGGCGGCGCGTCGCGCGAGCGCCCCGCCCGAGCGGGTCACCAGCGCCGCCAGCAGCCCCGCGCCCAGCGGTACGAGGACGATCAGCGCGCCCAGGGTCTCCCAGGGCACGGCGATCGGGACGTACGCCCCGGCCTCGTCCGTGCCGATGTTCCCCAGGGCGATGCCGTTCTCGTAGAGGCGCTCCATGTCCTGCCGCTCGAGGAGCCGCAGGCCGACGGCGGGCAGCACCCCGGCCGCCGTGCCCAGGACGACGCCCATCAGGGCCACGACCGCGCACTGCAGGCCGCTGAGCGTCCGCCGGACGCGCGGGGCCGCGCCGACCGCGGCCAGGGTCTTCAGATCGGCCTCGGCGTCGGCCTGGGCGAGGCCGGTGGCGATACCGGCCGCGCCGACGGTGACCAGGCCCGCGAAGACGGTCAGCAGGAGCAGGACGAGGTCGTTGTCGCCCTGGTAACCCGCCTCGACCTCCACGGAGGCGTCCACACCCATCCGGTCGAGCATGCCGTCCAGGCGCTGCCGCTGCTCCGTCGACGCCGTCTGCTCGAGGGCGAAGTACGAGCCGAACGGGGCGGTCGCAAGCCCTGCCTTCTCGGCCGTCCGGGGCGGCAGGACCAGCTTGAGGCCGTAGCCCTCGACACCGTCGGGCACCTGGTGGGCGGCCAGGACCTTGTCCTCGCCCGGCGGGTCCTCGTTGCGCGACCTCGCGCTCTCGGCCTTCTCCTGGTCGGTGATCAGGCGGATGGTGACCTTGCCGTCCTTGACGTTGCGCTTGTCGAAGGAGACCGCCGTGCCCGCCTTCAGGGCGGACACCGCACCCGGGTCGGTGACCGCCAGGACGGCCAGCAGCTTCTCGTCGGCGACGACCGTGTCGTTCGCCTTGCCGAACCGCGGCTCCGCGCACCGCCAGTCGTTGCGCAGTTCGCGGGCCTGCTGCGGGGTGAAGGACGCCGGCCCGTTGGGGGCCTCGTAGAGCGGGCAGCGCTGCTCCTTGGGCGTCAGGAGCTCGGCCCGTCCACAGCCCAGCTCCATGGTGTAGCCGTCGCAGCCGGGCCTGCCGGCCACGAGCCGCTCCACGTCCGCCCGTACGGCCAGCGGGAACTCCTTGGCGAGGGCGTCGCGTACGGCGGGCACGTCCTTGTGGTCGACGTTGTCGTTGATGCTCACCATGCCCGAGCCGTACGGGTAGGAGGCGACGTACTCGTGCCGGTTCTGCAGGTCCCGGCTGTGTTCGTAGGTGGCGACCGCGACGGTGCCGGCGACGGCGGCCAGTACGGCGGCCACGGCCGGCGCCGTACGCCCCCGGTTGCGCACGGCGTCGCGCAGGGCGAGGCGGGGGGACAGCGGGAGCCATCGCCCGAGCCGCCCGAACAGGCCGACCAGGACCGGAGTGAGGGCGACGATGCCGAGCTCGGCGAGGGCGCTGCCGCCGGCCACGACGGTGGAGCCGGTCTTCGAGGCGGTGCCGAGCAGGGCGATCGCGGCGCCGCCCGCGACGGCGAGCAGGCCGAGGACGGGCAGGACCCGGTTGGCGCGGCGGACCCCGCGGCGGCCCGTCAGCGAGGCCAGCACGGTCTGCCGGGACGCGGTGACGGCCGGGACGATCGCGGACAGCAGGCCGGTCAGGACGGCGAGCAGGGCGATGGCGGCCAGCTCCAGCGGCCGTACCTCGAAGCCGCCGAAGCGCTCGCCGAGGAACTCCTCCAGCACCGGCCGCAGTCCGAGGGTCAGGGCCACCCCGATGGCGGTGCCGATGACGGCGGCCGCGGCGCCGATGACCAGGCCGCCGGAGAGCACGATGGAGCGGATGTGCCGCCGGTCGCCGCCGTTGGCCCCGACCAGCCCGAGCTGGCGGCGCGAGCGGCGGGCGCCCACGGCGAAGGCCGGTCCGGCGAGCAGGCAGATCTCCAGCATGGCGAGGCCGACGACGGTGGCCAGCACGGCCAGTTCGGTGGCGCGGCTGCTCCCGGAGAAGGTGAACTCCTCCTTGGGCTGCTGCTGGTAGAGCGGCACCTCGGAGTCGGGCGGCGGGTCGAGCATTACGGCGCGGGACAGGACGGTCATGCCCTTGGTGTTGGCCGCCTTGACCATGTTCCACGTGAAACCGTCGCCGCCGACCGCGACGAGGTAGGAGTCCCGGATCCGCACCCCGGTGACGCCGGAGGCCTGCAAGGCCGTGTCGAGCGGGCCGAGCAGGGTCCCCGGCGGGGCGATGAGCTCGTCCTTCTTGAGGTCGGAGGGCAGCTCGTAGGCGCCCACGATCTTGTACGAGGCGGTGGCGCCGCGCGGGGTGACCGAGGAGCCGACGAACCGGCCGGAGTGCTCGAGGAAGGCGTTGGTGGCGATGACCTCGCCCGCGCCCTCGGGGAGCCGGCCGCGGTCGAGGGTGATCAGGCCGGCCGTCACCGGGTCGTGCACGTCGAGTTCGCGGAGCTCGATGCCGAGCACTCCGTGGGCGGTGTGCACCTTGGCGTAGGCGTGGCTGTCCTTGACGGACCGCCCGCCCTGCGGGATCGCCGAGGCGGCCGCCTGCGGGTCCGCGTCCTTCCCGCGCGGCGGCGGCGTGTAGGCGTCGAAGCCCCCGACGGGTGCGTAGCCGGTGCCCGTCGGCTCCTGGTAGAGGGGCGCGCCCAGGTGCGCGGCGTCCATCCGCGCGTCGGCGGCGCCCAGTTCCCGGGTCAGTTTCTGTTCCACGGTCAGCTGGCCGCTGCGGAAGGTCAGGTCGGCGGCGCTCACCCCCACGATGGGCAGGGCGATCATCGACAGGACGAGGGCGCTGCGGCCCTTGGCGCGCCAGGCGTCGCGACGGGCGATGCGCAGCGCCGCGACCCACGCGTGGTACCGGCCTTGGAGCGGACGGGTCACTGGCCCGCCGCCTGCCCCGAGAGGAGGGAGTCGGCGCGGCTGCGCAGGGTCTCGTCGACCACGCTGCCGTCGCGCAGGAAGACCACCCGGTCCGCCCAGGCCGCGAACCGCGGTTCGTGGGTGACCAGGATCCCGGCCGCGCCCGCGTCGCAGCGCGAGCGCAGCAGGGCGAGCACGGACTCGCCGGTCTCGGAGTCCAGGGCGCCGGTGGGCTCGTCGGCGAGGACCAGGCGGCGGTCGCCGACGAGGGCGCGGGCGATGGCCACGCGCTGCTGCTGGCCGCCGGACATCTCGTCGGGGAAGCGGTCGGCGAGGGAGCCCAGTCCCATCTCCTCCAGTGCGGCGAGGGCCGAGGTGCGGGCCTTGCGGGCGGAGACACCGTCGAGTTCACGGGGCAGGGCCACGTTCTCGGCGGCGGTGAGGGCCGGGATCAGGTTGTAGTCCTGGAAGACGTACCCGATGCTGCGCCGGCGCAGGGCGGCCAGCTGCTTGCGGCTCGCCGTGGTGAGGTCGGTGCCCTCGACGACGACCCGGCCGCTGCTCGGGGTGTCGAGTCCGCCGGCCAGGGTGAGCAGAGTGGACTTGCCGGAGCCGGACGGGCCCATGACGGCGACGAGTTCGCCGGGGAACACCGAGAGGTCGATGCCGCGCAGGGCGTGTACCTCGGTGGCGCCGCTGCCGTGGGTGCGTACGAGCCGGTCCAACTGCAGGACGGGCTGCTGGGGCTGGTGCTGGTCGGGCATGAAGGGTCCCCCCTGGGACGGTGGTTCAGCTCCGCCGCGTGCGGGCGGTGCGGGGCCGGTCGGTGGTGGTCGGGGCGGGAGCCTCGGCTCCCGCGGCGGCCTGCGGTGGCACGGGCTCGGCGGCTCCACCGTCGGCCGGCCGGGAGAGCCGGACGAGCCGGGCTTCGCAGTGGTCGAGCCAGCGCGCCTCGGCCTCGGTCTGGAAGATCAGCTGTTCCAGCACCAGCAGCCAGGCCACGTCGTCGCGTTCGCGCGACTGTCCGCTTTCGACGGCGGCGAGAGCCGTGGCCTTGAGCCGGGTGTAGTCCTGCATCGCCTTGATCGTGGCGTGCCGCTGGGACTGGATGACGGCGCGGATGTCCACGCCGGGGGCGCCCACGGCCATGGCGAGCTTGATGGACAGCTCGTCGCGGGGCGGGTGGGCGCGGTCGACGGGCCGGCCGTACCACTGGTGCAGTTCGGCGCGTCCGTCGTCGGTGATGGCGTAGAGGGTGTGGCCCGCGGCGTCCTCGCCGCCGGGGGCGACCAGTCCGTCGCGTTCCAGGCGGGCGAGGGTGGTGTACACCTGCCCGACGTTGAGCGGCCAGGTGGAGCCGGTGCGGGATTCGAACTCGGTGCGCAGCTGGGAGCCGTACCGAGGGCCCCGTTCCAGCAGGGCGAGAAGCCCGTGACGGATCGACATACCGAGTATGTATACCGAGTATGTCCACCTCCGGCAACCATCTCAGGTCCTACGCCGGAAGGGGGACGCCGCCCTAAAGGCCCTTGCGCAGCCGCATGCCGAGATAGCCCAGACCCAGCCCCATCAGCGCGAATCCGGTGCCCAGCGGCAGTATGTGGGCGGCCAGGTCGGCGGCCCGCTCGTTCGGTCCGGTGCCCAGGGCGCCGACCGTCGCGGGCGGCGGGGTCGCCGCGGCCCGCGGCGGTTCGGGGGGTTCGGGGCGGGGCCGTACGGGGGGCAGGGGGCGGGAGGCCACCAGCATCTCCGGATTGGCGGGCTCGGTGACGGGCCTGCCGGGGTGCGGCCGGCCGGCTCCGGCGGCGCTGCCGGCCAGCCCGTCGCGGGGGCCGTCGGGCGGGTCCGCGGCCTCCGCCGGAAGCGGGCCCCGGGCGCGCGGCGCCCCGGCGGCCGGAGCGGCGGCGGGGGCGGCGGCGGCCGGGGCGGCGGCGGGGGCGGCGGCGGCCGGGGCGGCGGCGCGGGCGGCGGGGGCGGCGGCCGGGGCGAGCGTGACGCGGGGGGAGAGGACGAGGGCGAGGGGCACGGCCCGTGCGGCGGCGGGGGCCGGTGCGAGGGCCCGGGCGTGTGCGGGGGCGGCGGAGGAGAGCGTGGCGGCGGCCAGCGCGGCACAGGCGAGCCAGCGCGGCGGGCGGAAGCCTTGGATCACGGGGTGCCCCTCCCGTCCCGAGCAGCCAGGATGTCTCGCTCAGGGTTGCATAGCGGGGCAAAGCCGGCATCCCGGGCCCCTCGTCAGGGTGCCCGGGATGCCGGTGTGTCGCGCGGGGGCCAGGGGGCCCGCCGGTGGGGCGGGGTCAGCCCGGATTGCCGGTGGACACGGTCAGCGTGTACTCCGTGCCCTCCTTGTCGATCTTGTCGTCGGGCTGCGGGCTCTGTTCCAGCACCATGTCCTTGCCGTACACGGCCTCGTCCTTCTCGACGATCTTGTACTTGCCGCCGGAGGCCTGGATGCACTCCTTCACGGAGAGCAGGTTCTTGTAGCGCAGGTCCGGCGCCTGGTACTTGCCCGCCTCGCTGTAGTGCTTCGTGGGCTCCTTGCACTTCTTCGGGTCGATCGTGCGCGAGGGGTCGGGCCCCTTGAACCCGGGCTTGGCGGAGCCGGACGCCGCCGTCGAGGCCCCCGGCGAGGCCTCGTTGTCCTTCTTCTTGTCGTCGTCCATCGAGATCGCGGCGATCAGGCCGCCGACCGCCAGCAGGGCCACCGCGACGGCGCCCACGACCACCGGCATGTTCCGCTTGTCCCCGCCGGACCCGCTCGGGGCGCTCGTCGGGGAGATCGTGTACGGCGGCGGGGTCGGCGGCGCGTACTGCTGCTGCGGCGCGGGCGTGTGCGGGTAGGCGTAGCCGCCCTGGGCGTGCGCCTGGGGGGCGGGAGTCGGCGCGTACGGGGACGGCGCCGGGGTGTGCGGCGGCTGGTAGGGGTGCTGCACGGACTGCGGCGCGTGGTAGCCGGAGTCCACCGGCGGGAACACCGCGGAGGCCACGCCCGCGCCGCTGCCGCCGGTCGGGGCGCCCTGGATGATCACCGGAGCCCCGGTCTGCCCCGACCCCAGGACGCGCGCGACCTCGTCACCCATGGCCGCGGCCGTCGGGAAGCGCTCGTTCGGGTTCTTCTTCAGGGCCCGCGCCACCAGCGCGTCCATCGCCGGGGTCACCGAGCGGTTGATGGAGGACGGGGCGACCGGCTCCTCCTGCACGTGGGCGTACGCGATGGCCAGCGGCGAGTCGGCGTCGAACGGAATCCGCCCGGTCAGCAGCTGGAAGAGCATGATGCCGACGGAGTACAGGTCGGAGCGGGCGTCGACCCCGCGGCCCAGCGCCTGCTCGGGCGACAGGTACTGCGGGGTGCCGACCACCATGCCGGTCTGCGTCATCGAGGTGACCCCCGACTGCATGGCCCGCGCGATGCCGAAGTCCATCACCTTGACCACGCCGCGCTTGGTCATCATCACGTTGCCGGGCTTGATGTCGCGGTGGACCAGCCCCATCTCGTGGCTGGTCTCCAGCGCGGCCAGCACGTCGGCCGTCACCTTCAGCGCCTTGTCCGCCGGCATCGCCCCGTACTGCCGGATGTCCGCGTCGAGCACCGAGCCGAGCGGCCGGCCCTCCACGTACTCCATGACGATGTACGGCATCACGGTGCCGTCGCCCGCGCCGGAGCCGGCGAACGTCACCTCGCCCTCGCCGGTATCGAATACCGAGACGATGTTCGTGTGCGACAGTTTGGCTACAGCCTGGGCCTCGCGGCGGAAGCGCTCGCGGAAGGACGCCTCGCGCCCGAGGTCGCTGTGCAGCGTCTTGATGGCGACCTGCCGGTCGAGCGCCGAGTCGTACGCCAGGTACACGGAGGCCATGCCGCCCGCCCCCAGCAAGTCCCTTAGCTGGTAACGGCCACCGGCCAGAGAGCCGCCCGCGTACTGGCCCTGAGTGCCGTCCTGGCTCATGACTGTTGCTTCCCCTCGGGATGTGTCCCTACGCCTCTGGCTGAGCGCATGTCGCGCCCAGTCTGCCGGAGGGCAAGCACACGTCAAGCCAGGTACCCGTTCCGTGACCACATGGCCACGTCGGCCCTTGTCCGAACGGTGACCGGTTCCGAGGCTGTAGCGTTCATC
Organism: Streptomyces sp. NPDC048349; assembly: GCF_040651925.1. Taxonomy (NCBI): domain Bacteria; kingdom Bacillati; phylum Actinomycetota; class Actinomycetes; order Kitasatosporales; family Streptomycetaceae; genus Streptomyces; species Streptomyces sp. NPDC048349. Next base: position 262,753 of record NZ_JBEZLA010000001.1, read on the forward strand.
GGAGCACCAGAGCAGAGGACACCGCTGAGCGGCGGCCGAGAGAGACGACGGCGAGGACTGATGGCACCCGAACCCGAGGGAAACGGCGCCGGGATGGCCGATGGTCCTGAGCACTGGGGCGCCGGCGGCCTGGTGGGGGACGGCCGTTACCGGCTGACGCACCGGCTCGGCCGCGGCGGCATGGCGGAGGTGTTCGCCGCCGAGGACGTGCGCCTGGGCCGCACCGTCGCGGTGAAGCTGCTCCGCGCCGACCTGGCCGAAGACCCGGTGTCCAAGGCCCGTTTCACGCGCGAGGCGCAGTCCGTGGCCGGGCTCAACCACCACGCCGTCGTCGCCGTGTACGACTCGGGCGAGGACCGGGTCGGCCCCAACACCGTCCCGTACATCGTGATGGAGCTCGTCGAGGGCCGCACCATCCGCGACCTGCTGATCAGCGCCGAGGCCCCGGGCCCCGAGCAGGCACTCATCATCACCTCGGGCGTGCTCGAGGCACTCGCGTACTCGCACCAGCACGGCATCGTGCACCGTGACATCAAACCGGCGAACGTCATCATCACGGACACCGGTGCGGTGAAGGTGATGGACTTCGGCATCGCCCGCGCCCTGCACGGCGTCCAGTCGACGATGACCCAGACCGGCATGGTCATGGGCACCCCGCAATACCTGTCGCCCGAGCAGGCCCTCGGCAAGGCCGTGGACCACCGCTCCGACCTGTACGCCACCGGCTGCCTGCTGTACGAACTGCTCGCGCTGCGGCCCCCCTTCACCGGTGAGACCCCGCTGTCGGTGGTCTACCAGCACGTCCAGGACGCCCCGGTGCCGCCCTCTCAGCTGCCGGAGGGCCGCCACATCCCGCAGGAGCTCGACGGCCTGGTCATGCGGTCGTTGGCCAAGGACCCGGACGACCGGTTCCAGAGCGCCGAGGAGATGCGCGGGCTGGTCCAGTACGCGCTCCAGATGCTGCACGACCAGGGGCCGAACACCGGCACCTGGAACACCGGCCCGGTCACCATGACCCTGCCGCACGGGCGGGGCGGGGCGGCGGCCACCGCCGCGATGCCCGTGGGCGGAAGCGGCGGGCAGCAGTACCCCGCCAACGCCTCGACCTCACAGTTCCACCAGCCGATGGTGCCGCCGCTGAACCCGGACGACGGCTCGGCCTTCCCGGGCGGCGGCAACGGCAACGGCCAGGGCGGCCGCGGCGGCGGCTACGACGGTTACGAGGACCGCGGCGCGAGCCGCTGGAAGATGTGGCTGTTCGCGGTGCTCGCGATCGTCGCGGTGGCGGCCGGCGTCGCCTACGCCGTCAGCTCGGTGGGCAAGAAGAACGAGGACAACGGTCCGACCACGCCCGTGACGAGTTCCTCCAGCCAGCAGAGCCCGTCCGGTACCCCGCCGACCACGCCGTCGCAGCAGACCCCGGACAACAGCCCCTCCTACAGCGAGCCGACGTTCACCGCGACCCGCAGCCGGGCGCCGAGCTACACCCCGTCCACGTCCCCCTCGGCGTCCCCCTCGACCTCGCCGTCGACGTCCCCGTCGGCCTCGAAGTCCCCGTCCTCCACGCCGTCGAAGACCCCGTCGGCGACGCCTTCGAAGCCCGTGGAGACGGGCGGCGGTCTCTTCGAGGAGTGACAGGCGCACGCGAAAGGGCCCGGCGGAATGAATTCCTCCGGGCCTGTTCGCGTATCAGAGCGCGTTCCGGTACTGCCGTTCCGGAGGGGCGGCGAGGAAGTGCGCGGTCACGAACTGCGGTTCGATCCGCATGGAGACCGGGTCGAAGACCGCTCTATCGACGAAATGCGGACCGGGTCCGAATGGCTCCGGTTCGGCGTGGGTCGGTTCGACGATCCGTGCGGTTCCGGTGCACCGGACCGACCACAAGCGGGGATCCCGGTCAGGCGCGCTTCTCGGCCTGCAGGCGGGCCACATAGGCGGCGGCCTGCGACCGGCGCTCCATGCCCAGCTTGGAGAGCAGGCTCGACACGTAGTTCTTGATCGTCTTCTCGGCCAGGTGCAGCCGCTCGCCGATGGCGCGGTTGGTCAGGCCCTCGCCGATCAGGTCGAGGATCTTGCGCTCCTGCTCCGTGAGGTTCGACAGCCGGTCGTCGCCCTTGCCGTTCTTGCCGTCGCGCAGCCGCTCCAGCACGCGCGCGGTGGCCACCGGGTCCAGCAGCGACTTGCCCGCCGCCACGTCCCGTACGGCGCTGAGCAGCTCATTGCCGCGGATCGCCTTGAGCACGTATCCCGAGGCACCGGCCATGATCGCGTCGAAGAGCGCCTCGTCGTCGGCGAACGAGGTCAGCATCAGGCACTTGATGTCCTCGTTCTGGGAGCGCACCTCGCGGCACACCTCCACCCCGCTCCCGTCGGGCAGGCGGACGTCGAGGACGGCGACGTCGGGGCGGGTGGCGGGAATACGGATCAGGGCGTCGGCCGCCGTGCCGGCCTCGCCGACGATCTCGATGTCCTGTTCGACCGACAACAGCTCGTGGACGCCCCGACGTACCACTTCGTGGTCGTCCAGGAGGAATACCTTGATTTTTCCGTCTTCGCGCACGAAGTCAGTTTCACACACTCACCCCTTCCCTGCCGGAGTTACCCGGGATAACGTGCCGTTGTTCCCGGCCCCTGCAAGGCTGTGACCAGTGGTTGTTCCCGCGTCGCCGGATTTACTTGGAAATCCAAGCAAAATCCCAGGTCAAACGGGGTTTCGCAGATATGCGGCGCACTGGGTAACGTGCATTGCGCAGGGCACTCGCCGGGGCACCTGTCACGCCTGAATCCCGTACACAGCGCGCACCCACCCCGTGCGCGGGTACAGGTTCAGGTGAGCCGCACTGGACCCCGGAGAACCCGGGTGCCGGACCGACGGAGGAGCACACGTGACCGTGGAGAGCACTGCCGCGCGCAAGCCGCGACGCAGCAGCGGCACCAAGCGGGCGGCAGGTGCGGCGGGCGCCGCCAAGCCCGCCGCTGCCACCGCGCAGACGCAGAACGCCGTACCTCAGCTCGTACAGCTGCTGACGCCCGAAGGGGACCGGGTCGACAACGCGGAGAACGCGGAGTTCGCCCCCTTCGTCGCCGACATCACCACCGAGGACCTGCGCGGGCTGTACCGCGACATGGTCCTGACCCGCCGTTTCGACGGGGAGGCGACCGCCCTGCAGCGTCAGGGCGAGCTGGGCCTGTGGGCCTCGCTCCTCGGGCAGGAGGCCGCCCAGATCGGCTCCGGCCGTGCCCTGAACGACGAGGACTACGTCTTCCCGACCTACCGCGAGCACGGAGTGGCCTGGTGCCGCGGGGTCGACCCGACCAACCTGCTCGGCATGTTCCGCGGTGTGAACCACGGTGGCTGGGACCCCAACACCAACAACTTCCACCTCTACACGATCGTCATCGGCTCGCAGACGCTCCACGCGACCGGTTATGCGATGGGCGTGGCCAAGGACGGCGCGGACTCCGCGGTCATCGCCTACTTCGGCGACGGCGCGTCCAGCCAGGGCGACGTGATGGAGGCCTTCAACTTCTCCGCCGTCTACAACTCCCCCGTGGTGTTCTTCTGCCAGAACAACCAGTGGGCGATCTCCGAGCCGACCGAGCGCCAGATGCGCGTCCCGCTCTACCAGCGCGCCCAGGGCTTCGGCTTCCCGGGCGTCCGCGTGGACGGCAACGACGTGCTGGCCTGCCTGGCCGTGACCCGCTGGGCCCTGGACCGGGCGCGCCGCGGCGAGGGCCCGACCCTGGTCGAGGCGTTCACGTACCGGATGGGCGCGCACACCACCTCCGACGACCCGACGAAGTACCGCCGGGACGAGGAGACCGTCGCCTGGGAGGCCAAGGACCCGATCCTGCGCCTGAAGGCCCACCTGCTCGCGACCGGAGGCGCCGACGAGGCCTTCTTCGCCGAGCTGGAGACGGAGAGCGAGGCGCTGGGCAAGCGGGTGCGCGAGGTCGTGCGCGCCATGCCCGACCCCGACACCATGGCGATCTTCGAGAACGTCTACGCGGACGGGCACGCGCTCGTCGACGAGGAGCGCGCGCAGTTCGCCGCCTACCTCGCGTCCTTCGAGGGTGGGGAGTGACCACCATGGCCATCGAGAAGATGTCGATCGCGAAGGCGCTCAACGAGTCGCTGCGCAAGGCCCTGGACACGGACCCCAAGGTCCTGATCATGGGCGAGGACGTCGGCAAGCTGGGCGGCGTCTTCCGGATCACCGACGGACTGCAGAAGGACTTCGGCGAGGAGCGGGTCATCGACACCCCGCTCGCCGAGTCGGGCATCGTCGGCACCGCCATCGGCCTCGCGCTGCGCGGCTACCGGCCGGTCGTGGAGATCCAGTTCGACGGGTTCGTCTTCCCCGCGTACGACCAGATCGTCACGCAGCTCGCGAAGATGCACGCCCGCGCCCTGGGCAAGATCAAGCTCCCCGTCGTCGTGCGCATCCCGTACGCGGGCGGCATCGGCGCGGTCGAGCACCACAGCGAGTCCCCCGAGGCGCTCTTCGCGCACGTGCCGGGCCTCAAGGTGGTCTCCCCGTCCAACGCGAGCGACGCCTACTGGATGCTCCAGCAGGCGATCCTCAGCGACGACCCGGTGATCTTCTTCGAGCCGAAGCGCCGCTACTGGGACAAGGGCGAGGTCGACGTCGAGGCCATCCCCTACGAGCTGCACAAGGCGCGCGTGGCGCGCGAGGGCTCGGACCTCACCCTGGCGGCCTACGGTCCGATGGTGAAGGTCTGCCTGGAGGCGGCGGCCGCGGCCGCCGAGGAGGGCAAGTCGGTGGAGGTCGTCGACCTGCGGTCGATGTCCCCGGTCGACTTCGACGGGATCCAGGCCTCGGTGGAGAAGACCCGCCGGCTCGTGGTCGTCCACGAGGCGCCGGTGTTCCTGGGCGTGGGCGCGGAGATCGCCGCCCGCATCACGGAGCGGTGCTTCTACCACCTGGAGGCGCCGGTCCTGCGCGTGGGCGGCTTCCACGCCCCGTACCCGCCGGCCCGCCTGGAGGACGAGTACCTGCCGGGCCTGGACCGGGTGCTCGACGCCGTCGACCGCTCGCTGGCGTTCTGAGGAGCCACGTTCATGACCATCCGCGAATTCAAGATGCCCGACGTGGGCGAGGGCCTCACCGAGGCCGAGATCCTCAAGTGGTACGTCCAGCCGGGTGACACGGTCACCGACGGCCAGGTCGTCTGCGAGGTCGAGACGGCCAAGGCCGCCGTGGAACTGCCGATCCCGTTCGACGGCGTCGTGCACGCGCTCCTCTTCGAGGAGGGCACCACGGTCGACGTCGGCCAGGTGATCATCTCGGTGCAGACCGGCTCCGGCGAGGCCGCCGAGGCTCCCGCCCAGGAGGCGGCCCCGGCCGCCGCCGCGGCGGAGGAGGCGGCCCCCGAGGCGCGCCAGCCCGTCCTGGTCGGCTACGGGGTCTCCACGGCCTCCACGAAGCGCCGCCCGCGCAAGGCCCCGGCGGGCGCGGCCGTGCAGAACGGCACGGCTCCGGCGGCCCCCGCGGCTCCGGCCGCTGCGGCTGCCCCGGCCGCTCCGGCCGTGAACGGCAACGGGCACGCCGCCGCGGAACGGCCGCTGGCCAAGCCGCCGGTGCGCAAGCTCGCCAAGGACCTCGGCATCGACCTGGCCTCCGTCGTCCCCACCGGCGACGGCGGGGTCGTGACCCGGGAGGACGTCCACGCGGCGGCCGCCGCGGCGATCGCCCCGCAGGCCGCGCCGGCCCCCGCCGCGGTCCAGGCCCCGGCGGCCGCGCCCGTCCAGGCCCCGGCGGTCGAGACGTCGGCGCGGGAGACCCGCATCCCGGTCAAGGGCGTCCGCAAGGTCACCGCCCAGGCCATGGTCGGCTCCGCCTTCACCGCGCCGCACGTCACCGAGTTCATCACCCTCGACGTGACCCGCACGATGAAGCTGGTCCAGGAGCTCAAGGACGACCCGGACCTGGCGGGGCTGCGGATCAACCCGCTGCTCCTCATCGCCAAGGCGGTCCTGGTGGCCGTCCGCCGCAACCCGGACGTCAACGCGTCCTGGGACGAGGCGGCCCAGGAGATCGTGCTCAAGCACTACGTCAACCTGGGCATCGCGGCGGCCACCCCCCGCGGGCTGATCGTCCCGAACATCAAGGACGCCCACGCCAAGTCGCTCGGCGAGCTGTCGACGGCCCTGTCCGAGCTGGTCGCCACGGCCCGCGAGGGCAAGACCTCGCCGGCGGACATGCAGAACGGCACCCTCACCATCACCAACGTCGGCGTCTTCGGCGTCGACACCGGTACGCCCATCCTGAACCCGGGCGAGTCCGCGATCCTCGCGGTCGGCGCGATCAAGCTCCAGCCGTGGGTCCACAAGGGCAAGGTGAAGCCGCGCCAGGTCACCACCCTCGCGCTGTCGTTCGACCACCGCCTCATCGACGGTGAGCTCGGCTCCAAGTTCCTCGCCGACATCGCGGCGGTCCTGGAACACCCCCGCCGCCTGATCACCTGGGCGTGACGGACGACGACGCACATCCCGCAGGCCGGCCCCCGCGAGGCGGGGGCCGGCCTGCGGCCGTTCCCGAACTCCCTGGCCGGTGCGGCCGCTTCATGTGATCATCGCCGGATGCTCTTTCGACCTGCCACCGCAGACGCCACCGACCTGGACCGCGCCTTCGCCTACCCGGCCGACGGCCCCGTCCCCGCCCTGACCGCCGAGCGGATCCGTGAGGAGCTCGCCGGGAACCGGTTCCGGCCCGAGTGGATCTGGTTCGCCGAGGACGAGGACGGGCAGGTCCTGGCCCGCGCCCTGTGGTGGGGCCGCGCCGACAGCGAGCGGCCCATCGCGCTCGACTGCCTCCAGGTGCGGTCCTCGGTGGCCGACCCGGCCGCCCTGGCCGCCGGGCTGCTCGCCGCCGGACACGCCGCCTTCGGCAACCTCCCGGACTACAACATCTCGCTGCCCCGCGACTGGCGGACCGACCCGGCCCTGGCCGACGCGGTCGCCTGGCGGCAGAAGGCGGCGTACGAGGCCGGTCTGACCTCCGAGATCGAGCGCCTGCGCTACGAGTGGACCCCGGCCGCCGGAGCCCCCGCCGCACCCACCGGTCGGCTGGTGTTCCGCGAGGGCACCGACGAGGAGTTCCTGGACGCCTTCGCCCGGCTGTCGGCCGGCAGCCTCGATCTGCACACGCAGACCGAGCTCCGGTCGATGGATCCGGAGCAGCTGGCCCGCGAGGACGTCGAGTTCTACCGCGACTGCCCCGGCGAGCGCTCGTGGTGGCGCCTGGCCGAGCTGCCGGACGGCACCCTCGCCGGCATGGCCATCCCTTCCGCGACCCCGTACCACCGCAACGTGGGCTACCTGGGCGTCGTACCGGAGCAGCGCGGCCGGGGCCTGATCGACGAGGTCCTGGCCGAGATCACCCGCTTCCACGCCGCGGCGGGCGCCGAGCGCATCACCGCCACCACCGACACCGTCAACGCGCCCATGGCGGCCGCTTTCGACCGGGCCGGGTACGAGGTGACGGAGATCCGCCTCGTCCTGGAAGGCCCGTCACGCTGACGGGCCGGACCGGGTAGCCTCCCGGCGTGTCGATAGCCGAGTTGCAGGTGTACTCCGTCGAGGAGGCCGACGCCACGGGCGGTGTGTGCGTGGTCCGCTGCGTCGGCGGGGTGGCGCGGGCCGGGCAGGTCTACGCGGTGGGCGAGTTGCGGCTGGGGCTGCGCCGCATCGAGCGGTACGGGCGCACCGTCGGCTTCTTCGACGCCGGGCACGTCGCGAAGGTCCACCTCACGGGCGCCGTGGTCGCGCTGCTCAGCCGCGGTCAGGTGCTGACCTCGGTGCCGCCGGACGGGCACTCCCTGGAGGAGCTGGAGGACTGGCTGGCCACGGACCCTGCGCTGGGCGACGATCCCCCGCCGCGCACGCTGCGCGCCCTGGCGGTCGGGTGGATGCAGGACGACGCGGTGCCGGACGCGGTCCGGCTGCGCTGGGGCCGGGTGGCTCTGGCCGCCACCCACCGCTGCGCGCAGGCCGAGGGGGCGGGCGAGCTGGCCCGGGGGGCCGAGCTCGCCGCCGTACGCGGTTACCTGATCCGGGAGTTCGGCCCGGAGCGCGGCGGCGACCCGGCGGCCCTGTGCCGGGAGCTGCTGGCGCTGATCGACCTGACCCCGCAGGAGGCGGCCGCGCAGGCCCGCACCTGGCGCGACCTGCCCCGCGCGCGCATCCTGCACCTGCGCCGCATCAAGAACCTGCTCCCGTGGCTGGCCCTCGTCCGCCCGCACCTGCCGGACGGCGAGCCGTTGGCGGAGGCGGTCGACGCGTGGGCGGCGGTGCGGCCGGGATTGCCGTAGGCCGATGGGGTGACATCGGCTTTCGGCCAATGGATGATGATCCTTGTCTTCACGGGTTTACGTGCGCCCGACTGTCGCTGGGGGAAGTGGACGTCTACCAGTCGTGCGGCGCCGTGCCCGTGACGGCTTGACATCACCTCTTTCATGAAGGAAACCTTTGCGTCCCACTCGTGCGACGGTCCTGCTGACCGCAGGTCTCGTCACTCTCCTCGGCGTTCCCGGTGCCGCCGCCGCCGATGCCCCGACGTCGCTCCACGTCAACAACCAGGACGGGTCGAACTGCTCCGACGCCGGGTCCGGCACGCAGGCCGTGCCGTACTGCACGATCTCGGCGGCGGCCAAGGTCGTGGTACCGGGGCAGACCGTCCGCATCAAGCCGGGCAAGATCTACGTCGAGGCGGTCACCATCGACCGTTCCGGAGAACCGGGCAAGCCGATCAGCTTCGTCTCCGACGGGTCGGCGGACGATCCCGTGCTGGTGCGCTCGGGCAAGGGCCCGGTCCTCGTCAACGGTGCCTCCCACGTGGTGCTGCGTGGCGTGCTGGCCGGCACCGGCCTCCACGTCACCCGCTCCAGCGATGTCGAGCTGGACCACGTCCAGACGAGCAGGGTGCCGTCCGCCGCCTCCGTACGGATCGGTGAGGGGAGCACGGACGTCCGGCTGACCCGCAGCACGCTGTCGGGCGTCCGGATCGACGGCGGCGCGCGGAACACCGTGCTCAGCCGCAACGTGATCTACGGCGCCGCCGTCCCGGCGGTCGCCGCCGTGGACGCGCCGGGCACGGTCGTCACCAACAACACGGTCTACGGCTACTGCGCGGCGAGCCTCTCGGTCACGGGAGCCACGACCGGCGCCGGCCTGTTCAACAACGTGATCTGGACCGCGGGCGGCGCCGCCGAGTGCACGGCCGCCGCCGATCCGCGCAACGCCGTTCTGGTGTCGCAGAGCGCGACGACGGGCACCCGCGCCGACTACAACCTCGTCGTCGGCAACGAGAGCAACCCCGCCCCGGTGCCCTACAGCTGGTCCGGCACCACGTACAAGGACCTCGCGGCCTTCCGGGCCGGCACCGGCCAGGGCGCGCACGACATCCTCACCCCGACGGCGGAGAACGTCCACCTGGGGGAGGGCTCCCTGGTCATCGACTCCGCCGACGCGACGGCGCCGGGCGTACTGCCCACCGACGCCGACGGCTTCCCGGCCCTGGACGACCCGCTCACGCCCAACACCGGGAAGGACGGCGGGTACCTCGACCGCGGTGCCCAGGAGGTCAACGACGCGCTGAGCGCCACCTGGATGACGGTCGACCAGCCCTGGGCGCCGGCCGGGACACAGGTGCAGGTCCGGGCCGTCTCGGACAGCCGGTGGCCGACCACGATGAGCTACCGCGTCGACTTCGGTGACGGTACGGAACCCGTCGTCACCCGGCAGGGCGACGGCCCGAACGCTCTGGCCGAGCACGTCTACGGCAAGCCGGGCGAGTACCTCGTGAGGGTGACGGCGGTCAACGCCGCGGGCCGCACGGCCACCGCGGACAAGACCGTCAAGGTGACCGCGGCCGGCCCGCTGACCGGCAGCTTCAGCACCGCGCCGGTCCTGCCGACCTCGGACAACCCGATCGGGCGCGTCGCCCCGCTGACCCTCTCGGTCGACCCGGCCGCCTCTTCGACGCCGTGGCCGCTGGAGCGCGTGGAGGTGGACTTCGGTGACGGCTCCTCCGAGTCCGGTGAGGCCCTGTCGACCGTCCGGCACACCTACAACACGCCGGGCGACTACAAGGTGTCCCTGGGGCTCCGGGACACCAAGGGCGGGACGTCCACGGTCAGCCGGACCGTCCGGGTCGACTACGCGGCCTCCGGCTACGTCGCCACCGCGCCCTTCCGCCTCGCGGACACCCGCACCACCGGCCGTCCGCTGTACGGCGGCGTGACCAGCTCCCAGATCATGCCGGTCGGCATCAACCTGCCGGACCACGTCATGTCGGGCGGTATGGCCTCGGTGGTCCTCAACGTCACCGTCACCGGCGCCACCCAGGACACCCACCTCAGCGTGTCCCCCCAGCAGCAGGACGCCCCGGCGACCTCGAACGTCAACGTCCGGGCGGGCGGCACCTCCTCCAACACGGTGACCGTCCCGGTCAGCGCCCACGGCAGCGTGGGATTCCGGCTCAACGCCGGGCAGGCGGACCTGGTCGTCGACTTCGTGGGCTACTACCAGCCGAACATCGGCCAGCGCTTCAGCCCGGTCACCCCGGCCCGGCTCGCCGACACCCGCACGTCGGGCGGCGCGGTGGCCGGCGGCACGACCCGTACGGTCAAGGTCGCGGGCGTCAACGGCATCCCCGCGGACGCCACGGCCGTCGCGCTGAACCTGACCAGCACCGGCACGACGGCCGACACGCACGTGATCGCCTACCCGGACCCGGCGAAGCGGCCCGTGACCTCGAACCTGAACCCGGAGCCGGGCAAGGACAAGTCCAACCAGGCCATCGTCCCGGTCGGTCCGAACGGGACGATCACCCTCTACAACAACGCCGGTTCCACGCACCTGGTCGTCGACGCGGTCGGGTACTACGGCAAGGACGGCAAGGCCCTGTTCACCCCGGTCGTACCCAAGCGCCTGGCCGACACCCGCACCACGGGCAAGGTCGCCCCGGGCGCGACCACGACCGTGGCCGGCCTGCCGGCGAACGCGGTCGGCGCGGTGCTGAACGTGACCGCGACCGACACCACCGCCGCCGGCTTCCTGACCGTCCACGGGTACGGAACCGCGCGTACGGACGCGAGCAGCCTCAACACGCTGCCGGGCCTGACGGTCCCGAACCACGTCACCACCCCGGTCGGGGACGGCAAGGTCAGCGTCTTCAACAGCTGGGGCGGCGCCAACCACGTGATCACCGACTTGCTCGGCTACTTCACGCAGGGCTAGCCGTCCGACCTGCACCGGAGCCCCGGCCGCCGCACACCGAGCGGAGGCCGGGGCTCCCGGCTGTGCTGCGCCGCCTCAGCCCTCGCCGGCGGCGCGTGCCGCGTTGCCGAGGACCCGGGTCGGGGTGATGCGGACGACGACGCGGACTTCGTCGGCCGGGGCGTCCTGGTACTCCTTGCCGGCGCCCGGGCCGAGGTACTCCTCGGCGATGCGGACGGCGACCGCGCGGCCGGCGTCCTCGGTGACGGTGGCCTTGCCGCGGATCTCGGCGTAGAGGAAGGGGTTGGCCAGGTCGAAGACGGTCAGGCCGACCCGCCCGTCCCGGACGATGTTGCGCTCCTTGCGGCGGCCCTGTTCGGTGGATATCAGCAGGTCCCCGCCGTCGCGGGACACCCAGACCACGGAACTCTGCGGGCTCCCGTCGGGGTTGATGGTCGACAGGACGGCGGGATGCGGTGCGTCCAGCAGTCCGCGCACGGTTTCGTTCAGCTCAACGGTCATGCGAGCAAGGCTAGTTGGCGTGGACAGGCGACCGCCTGGAGTGCGCCGGGCCGGACCCGTCTTCGTCACGTCCGGTCGCGTGACGCCCAGTTCCCCCTGCGGAAACCCTAGCCGGAGGCATGGAGCGCCAGTTCGGCCCACACCGTCTTGCCGACGACCCGGTCCGAGGACCCCCACCGCTGCGAGAGCAGGCTCACGACGTGCAGGCCGCGCCCGTACTGCTCGTCGTCCCCCGCCGCCCGCCGTACGGGCCGGCGCTCTCCCTTCGGATCGCTGACCGCGATGCGGAGCACTGCTCCGGTGAGCTCCACCTCGACCCGCAGGTGCCGGTCCCGCACCGAGCCGTGCAGCAATGCGTTGGTGGTCAACTCGCTGGTCAGCAGGGCGACATCCGAAGCCAGCCCGGGCTGCCCCCACGCGACGGCCAGCCATGCGGCCCACCGCCGGGCGGCGGGCACCGAGTCCTGCCGGGGCGGGTAGTTCCGTACGTCGTACCGGATGGGCTCGTCCATCGTGTCGGCACCTCCTGTGCGGGCGGTGGCATTGCCGGTGCCGGTGCGGGGCAGCCCGGTGCGCTTCCGCCAACTGTGGCTCTGCGGTGAGCAGTTCGTCACCGACCGTAGGGGCGGGAGCACTGCGGGTGCAAGCTATTCCGGGGAAATCTATCCCCAGGGGTGGTTGTGCGGCCGCGGCCGGGCGCGGAAGACTGCCCCAGGTACGAGGAGGTGGACAAGTGCCCACGGACAACCGGGTATCCACGGTGCTCGCGCGCCGACTGGGCGGTGAGCTGCTCCGCTTGCGCGATGCGGCGGGACTCACCCAGCCGCAGGCGGCCCAGGTGCTGAGCGCTACCGCGGCCAAGATCGCCAAAATGGAGCGGGGCTGGGTCCCGTTCCGCGACCCCGACATCGTGGCCCTGTGCAAGCTGTACGACGTGGGGGACGAGGCGGTCGTGCGCAGGCTGCTGTCCCTGGCCAAGCTGGACCGCGAGCGGCGCAAGGCCAAGGGCTGGTGGCAGCAGACGCCCATCGTGGGAGGGCTGGGCGAGTACATCGCGATGGAGGAGGTCGCCATGCGCATCCGTACGTGGCAGCCCGCTCTGATCCCCGGCCTGCTGCAGACCCCGGAGTACATCAGGGCGCTGGGCGTCACCTCCAACTGGTCGCATCCGGACGAGATCGAGGCCCTGGTCACGACGCGGATCAAGCGGCAGGCGCGGCTGTGGGACGACGAACCGCTGGAGTTCCATGCGGTGCTGTGGGAGGCCGCCCTGCGCAACGAGGTCGGTGACGGGGAGGTGATGCGCGGGCAACTCGACCATCTGGTGCGGATGGCGGAGCTGCCCCACGTGCACGTTCAGGTGCTGCCCTTCGGGCCCGGCAGGCACCACGGTGTCAAAAGCTCGTTCAACATCGTCTCGTTCGCCGAACCGGGGGCACTGGACGTCGGTTATGCCGAGGCCATCGGCTCTACCCTGTGGGCAGAGGGGGCTGAGGCCAACGAGGCGTACAGGGAGGCATTCGACCGGGTGTCACGTCTGAGTCTTGCGCCGCACGACTCCCTCGTCCTGATCGAAGCCATCAGCAAAGGTATGTAAGCCCATGAACGAGTTCGAGTTCGTGAAGTCCAGCTACAGCGACGACCAGGCCAACTCGGAGTGCGTTGAAGTGGCGGCGAACGTGGTGGGGACGGTGGCCGTTCGGGACAGCAAGCAGGGCGGCGGGCCCGTCATCCGGTTTGCCGACGCGGCGTGGGCCGACTTCGCGGCCGGGGTCCTCGGGGGGCGGCTCCGCGGCCGGTGACCCGGGTCCTCGCCGTCGCGGAGTTCGCGGAGGTGCCGCCCCGTCCGGGTCGGGCGTGTCGGCCCACCGGCACGGGCTGATCACGGCCCCGTACCGCGCGCCGTGGGGAGCCCCCGCGTGCGACCGCGCGACCGTACGGACCCCCTTGACGGGGCCCGGACGCGGGGAGACGCTCCCCCGTCGGGGATCCGCACGGGTGCAGCTGGGGGGCCGCCATGCCGGAGGAATCTGTCCAGACAGCGGGGGAGTTGCGGGCACGGCTCGCGGCGCACGGGGCGCGGTGGTCGGTCCTCGAGCACCTGGCCGACGAGGACCCGCTGCCGAGGCCCTCGCTCGGTCTGGAGCCCGGGGCGAACCTGACTCCCGCCGAGGCGGTCCGCGGCGCCGACCTGCGGGCGCTGATCGGGCACGCGAGCGGCAATCCGCACCTCACCCGCCGCCGGGCCGCCCACGGGCTCCTCCCCGGCACCCGGGCGGGCGTGCGGCCCGCCGCCGTCGACTGGCGCAGCCGCTGGGGCCGGTCCTGGATCACCAAGGTGAAGGACCAGAACCCGTGCGGTTCCTGCTGGGCCTTCGGCGCCGCCGGGCTGGTGGAGTCCATGGCCCGGATCGAGCACTGCGTGTGGGCGGAGCGCTCCGAGGGGGACGTCCGCGACGGGCTCAGGCTCAGCTGCGGGCAGGGCGGCAACCCCGAGACCGCCCTGGACTGGATCAGGACCAACGGCGGGCTCGCCGATCCGGACTGCTGGCCGTACAGCACCCCGCCCGCCGGTCTGCCCGCCGCCCGGCGCGAGGCCTGGCGCGCCGAGTACACGCCCAGCTGGGACCGTTCGGGCCGGACCGTCCGGATCGGCCACCACGTCCGGCTCGGCGACGTCGAGCAGCAGAAGGTCTGGCTCGACACCGTCGGCCCGCTGACCGCCTGCTTCGACGTGTACGACGACTTCTTCGCCCTGGGGGCCGGGGTCTACCACCGCACCAGCGACCGGTTCGCGGGCGGCCACTGCGTACTGGTCGTCGGGTACGACGACGCGGCGGGCTGCTGGCTGTTCAAGAACTCCTGGGGCACGGGCTACCACGTCGGCGGCTACGGCCGGATCGCCTACGGCGAGGTCAACATCGACTACTGGGCCAAGTGCGGCCTGCACGACACCAACATCGACCCGTGGAGCAAGCGCCGCCTGCACGCCGGCAACGTCTACGAGAGCGGCAACGGCCGCGCCCACCGCAACTTCGAGTTGCTCGCGCGGGCCGGCGGCGGCCGCCTCCAGCACTGGTGGCGCGAGGGCGACGCGCCCCACGTGTGGGCCCGCGCGGGCACCTTCGCGAACGACGCCTCGGGCCCGCCCGCCTTCACCGGCACCACCTACAACCGGAACATGGAGTCCCTGCACGTGACCACCGGCGGCCGGCTGCGCCACTGGTACTACGAGCAGTCCGCCGGCGTCTGGCGCGACGGCGGCGCCTTCGGGCCGGGCGACGCGTCCGTCGGCTCGACCCCGGCCTTCATCCAGAGCGACTACGGCAAGCCGGGCAACTTCGAGGTGGTCGTGCGGACCGCGGACGGCCGCCTGAACCACTGGTGGCGGATCAACGGCGCCCCCTGGACCTGGAACGACGGCGGCCGCTTCGCCTCGGGCATCGCCCACTACGGCCCCGCCCTCGTGCAGACCCGCTCCCGCCGCCTGGACCTCGTCGCGGCGCGTGCCGACGGCCGCATGCAGCTGTGGTGGCGCGACGACGCGCACGGCTTCGTGTGGCGGGCCGGGGAGGTCTTCGGCGCCGGGGCGGTCTGCGCACCCTGCCTGATCGAGGGGCAGTACGGGGCCGTGGACGAGGACACGGCCGGGAACTACGAGCTGTGCGTGGCCGTTGACGGCGGGCGCGTCGAGCACTGGTGGCGGGGCAACGCGAGCGGCTCGGACTGGACCCGCAGCGCGGTCTTCGGGCACGACGTGCGGGCGGTCACGGGGATGCTCCAGGGCAGTTTCGGGTTCAACCTGGAGGTGATCGTCCTGCGCACCGACCGCCTGCTCCAGCACTACTGGCGGGACGGCGCCGGCTGGCACGAGGGGCCGGTCATCGGCCCCGGTTGAGAGGACGGGGGCGCGTGGAGGTACGGAGCGTCGTGCTGAGCCCCGGTGAGGCGTACGAGCTGCGGCTGTCCGGGCGCGGGGCGCGCGGGTACGTGTGGACCTGGCAGGTCACCGGGGACGCGGACGTGGTGGCGGTGTCGGAGGGCCCGGCGCTCTCCGTGGAGCCCGGGGCCGACGAGGCCGGGGCGGCGGTGCCGGCCGGCGAGGCCGGGGCGGGCCGCCCGGTACCGGGGGCGCCGGTGGAGCGCACGTACGTCGTACGGGGCCGTCCTCCGGGCGGCGGCCGGGCCCGGATCCGGTTCGCGCAGATCCGGCCGCCCTACCCCGACGAGGCCCCGTACGACGAGTTCGTCCTGGACGTGGAGGTCACCTGAGCGCCCAGCGCTGTACGGACTCCAGCGGCCCCCGGTCGAAGCGGCGCAGCCACAGCCACGACCCGGCGGCCAGCGCAGCCCCGACGGCCGCCCACAGGCCCATGACCCACCAGGGGCCGGTCCCGGCGAGCCGGTCGGCCAGGCCCAGTCCGAAGCCGTAGCAGAGCAGCATGCACAGCAGGTTCTGCGTGACGTAGCAGGTCAGGGCCGTGCGGCCGATCGAGCCGAGGGCGGTGGTGAGGGCCCGAGGGATCCACAGCCGGTCCAGGGCGACGCCGATCAGCCCGATGTAGCCGACGGCGACGAGCGGCGCGGCCCCGTAGCGGCCCAGGAGGAAGAAGGCGTCGCCGCCCAGCGTGGCCGCCGCGTTCAGCGGAAGTCCGAGGGCCAGGCCCCACAGGGCCATCCGGGTCCGTATGCGCCGGCCTTCGGCGGTGGCGGTGAAGGCGCCCGCGCGGTGCAGCCGGACGCCGAGGAGGAACAGGAACACCAGCAGCCCGAAGGAGAAGACGGCCTCGATCCGCAGGGCGGGGAGGTGCTCCAGCCGGAAGACGATCTGGTCGGCGTAGCCGCCGTGCGCGTACAGCGCGACGGCGGCCGGGTCCGGCCCCCGGGGCGCTGCGCCCGAGGAGCTCAGGTCGGCGAGCGTCAGCAGGGCGAGGAGGGCCAGGTGCACGGAGGCTGCCGTCCACATGGCACGCCGGCGGACCTTCTCGGAACGGGCGAGGAGCCAGGCGACGAGGAGGGCGGTGACGGCGTACCCCATCAGCACGTCCCAGGCGAAGACGAGGACGAAGTGGACGGTTCCCTCGGCGAAGAGGAAGGCGGCGCGTCGCGGGTAGCGGCCGGGCCACGGCTCGCCGCGGCGGGCGGCGGAGTCGTACTGGATGGCCAGGCCCACCCCGAACAGGACCGTCAGCAGGGCCAGGAACTTGCCGTCCGCCAGGAAGCGGAAGACGCTCTCGGCGAGGTGCGCGACCGAGGGGTCGGCGACCGGGTCCGGGGTGGTGAGCCCGCCCTGGAGCACGCCCCATTCCGAGCCGGGCGAGGCGAAGATCCAGACGTTGGTCATGAGCGTGCCGAGGATCGCGGCGCCGCGCAGGACGTCGAGGAGGGGGAGCCGGGTGCTCAGCGGGCCCGCCGGGACGGTGGTCAGGGTATCGGCCATGACTTCAGCGTCCCGGCGCGCGGGGCCCCGCACGTCGTGCCGGTGGACGAACCCGCGGTACATCCTTCGATGCAGTCTTGGATCCTGAGACACGACCAGGCTGTACGCAGCATGTATCTATGCTGTGCACATGCCTGCATCCGCCCCCGCACCCGCCGCCGACCGCGTCTACCGGCACATCAAGCAGGGCGTCCTCGACCGTCGGTACGAGGGCGGCACGCTCCTCACCGAGGGCGAGGTCGCCGAGGCCGTGGGCGTGTCCCGCACGCCGGTGCGCGAGGCACTGCTGCGCCTGGAGACGGAGGGGCTGATCCGGCTCTACCCGAAGAAGGGCGCGCTGGTCCTGCCCGTGTCGGCGCAGGAGATCGCGGACGTGGTCGAAACCCGGCTGCTGGTGGAGGAGTTCACCGTGCGGCGGGCCGTCCCGGCCCCGGCCGTGCTCCTCGAGAGGCTGGAGGAGCTGGTGCGGGCCCAGGAGCGGCACGCGGACGACGGGGACCTGGCGGCCTTCGCGGCCCTGGACCGCTGCTTCCACGCCGAGATCGTCCGGCACGCCGGCAACCAGATCCTCTCCCGCCTCTACGACCAACTGCGCGACCGGCAGCTGCGGATGGGCGTCGCGGTGATGCACGCCCATCCGGACCGGGTCGCGCAGAACCTCGTCGAACACCGCGAGGTCCTGTCGGCGCTGCGGGCGGGCGACGCGGACCGGGCGGCGGCCTGCGTACGGGCGCACCTGGGCAGGGTCGGAAGCCTGATGCGCGGGGACGCCCGGTGAGCGCGCTCGACCCACCCGGCGGGCGGAAGGCCGTCGCCGTGTGGTCCATCGGCGTCGCGGTCTACTTCGTGGCGGTGATCTTCCGTACCAGCCTGGGTGTGGCCGGACTCGACGCCGCCGACCGCTTCCACGTCAACGCCTCGGCGCTGGCGACCTTCTCGCTGCTCCAGCTCCTGGTGTACGCGGGGATGCAGATACCGGTGGGACTGATGGTGGACCGGCTCGGCACCAAGCGGGTGCTGACGCTCGGGGCCGTCCTGTTCACCGCCGGACAGCTCGGCTTCGCGCTGTCCCCCTCCTACGAGATGGCCCTCGCCGCCCGGGCCCTGCTGGGCTGCGGCGATGCCATGACCTTCATTTCGGTGCTGCGGCTCGGCACCCGGTGGTTCCCGGCCCGGCGCGGGCCGCTGATGGCGCAGCTGGCCGGGCTGGTCGGCATGGCGGGCAACCTCGTCTCCACGCTGGTCCTGGCGCCCGTGCTGCACGGGGTCGGCTGGGTCGCGGCCTTCGCGGGGAGCGCGGCGGCGGGAGTGGTGGTCCTGGTCCCGCTGGTGCTGTTCCTGCGCGACCACCCGGAGGGGCATGCGCCGCCGCCGGTCGCGCGGGGCACGGGCGGGGGTTTCGTCCGCCGTCAGATCCGCGAGTCCTGGAGCGAACCGGGCACCCGGCTGGGCCTGTGGGTGCACTTCACCACGCAGTTCCCGGCGATGGTGTTCCTGCTGCTGTGGGGCATGCCGTTCCTGGTGGAGGCCCAGGGGCTGTCCCGGGCCACGGCGGGCGGGCTGCTGACGCTGATCGTGGCCTCGAACATGGCGCTCGGCCTGGTCTACGGCCAGATCGTCGGCCGCCGGCAGTCCGCACGGATACCGCTGGCCCTGGGCACGGTGGGGCTGACGGCCCTGCTGTGGGCGGCGGTCCTCGTCCACCCGGGCGACCGGGCGCCGATGTGGCTGCTGGTCACGCTGTGCCTGGTGCTGGGCTCCTGCGGGCCGGCGTCGATGATCGGCTTCGACTTCGCCCGCCCGGCCAACCCGCCGGACCGCCAGGGCACCGCCTCCGGGATCACGAACATGGGCGGCTTCATCGCCTCGATGACCACCCTGCTGGCGGTGGGCGTCCTCCTGGACGCCACCGGCGAGAACTACCGCATCGCCTTCTCCACGGTGTTCGCCGTGGAGGCGCTCGGCGTCACCCGCATCCTGCGGCTGCGCGGCCCGGCGCTGTCGCGCGAAGCCGCAGCCCGGGCCGTGGTCGCCGCGCCGCAGGCCCCGCAGCTTCCGCACTCCCCGCAGGCCCCGCAACCGGAGCGGGCCCCTCGCGCGTGTCCCCTTCCGGAGACGTCGGGGCACGGGTCACAGTAGGCCCGCCGTAGGCAGCCGACGCACGGTCAGAGGGGGGATCCGCCGGAATGTGGACCAGTGTGTCCGCCGCCTCCGTGCCGGTCGCGGACCGGTTCGAGTGGTTCAACGACCTCGTCGCCTCCGCCCTGATACCGACGGCCATCAAGAGCGAACGCTGCGCCGACTTCCAGGCCGAGGCGGCGATGCTGGACCTCGGCGTCACCCAGGTCTCCACCTTCGCGCACTCGCCCCTCAGCTCGCGCCGCACGCCCGCCCTGATCCGCCGCGGGGACCCCGAGCAGTACCAGCTGGCCCTGATCACCGGCGGCCGGTGGTGGATGTCCCACCAGGGCGGCGACGAGGAGTTCGGGGTCGGCGACATGATCCTGTGGGACACCTCGCGCCCCCAGGCGACCGTCGCCCACCCGGGGAACGGCCCGAGCCGGTCGATCATCCTCCACCTGCCGAAGGACGCCCTGCCGCTGCGGCCGGAGCGGGTCGACCGGCTGCTCGGCCGGCGCATCGCCACCGACAGCGGCACGGCGGCCGTCCTGGCGCAGTTCCTGTCCTCGCTCGGCGAGCACGGCTCCACCTGCGGACCGCAGGAGCTGCGCCGACTGGGATCGGTGGCGGTCGATCTGGCCGCCGCCTGCCTGGCCCACCGCCTCGACGCCTACGGGGAGCTCCCCGCCGAGTCCCGCGAGCGGGCCCTGCGGACCCGGATCGACGCGTTCATCGAGCACAACCTCGGCGATCCGGCGCTCGACCCGGGCCTGATCGCCGCCGCGCACGGCATCTCCGTACGGAGCCTGCACGCGCTCTTCCGCGGGCAGGAAGAGGGCGTCGCGGCCACCGTCCGGCGCCGGCGCCTGGAGGGCGCCCACGCCGACCTGGCCCGGCCCGAGCTGGCGGGCCGGCCCGTCCACGAGATCGCGGCCCGCTGGTGCTTCGGCAACGCCCCGGCCTTCAGCCGCGCCTTCCGCGCCGCGTACGCGCTCAGCCCCACCGAGTTCCGCCGCGCGGCCGCGGCCGCGACCGGCCCGGCCGCCGGGCCCGGCGTACGGGACTGAAGGCGGAGCCACCGAGCGGGGCGGACCCCCGTCCCTCCCCGCCCGGATGCGCTCAACGAGGTCAGACTAGGGACGGCCGGCCACGGGGCGTGTGCCCTGCGCGCAGGATCCGTTGATCTTCCGCGCAGGCACCCGCACCCGCACCGGCCCGACTGCTACGCCGGTCACGCCGGTCACGGCGGTCACGGCGTGCTCAGGGCGTGCTCAGGGCGTGACGGCGAACCCGGCCAGGATGGCCCCGGCCAGCTCCGCGTCGCCCTCGACCTTCACCCGGTCGGCGACGGCGTGCGCCCGGACCCGGCCCGCGGCCAGGCGGACGTACGTCTCCCAGTCCAGGGTGAGCGTCACGGCCGGGCCCAGCGAGGGGGACTTGTCCACGGTCCCCCGGCCCTCCGCGTCGACCCGGACCGTCCGCATGAACTCCAGCTGACCGTGCACGTCGATCACCACCGCAGAGTTCGCCGGCGCGCCCGCCCGCTTCGCGACCACCTTCGGCAGCCCGGCCAGCAGGACGTCCCGCGCCACGTACGCACCCGGCGAGTCCCAGTTCCCCGGCACGCCCAGCGCCGCCCGCAGGTCCTGCTCGTGGATCCACACGTCGAACGCCCGCAGCCGCAGCGCGTGCTCCAGCGTCACCTGGTCGCCCAGCGGCCCCCGCACCAGCGTGGCCGGATCCCGCTTCTCGTTCCGCAGCTGCCGCGAGCGCCGGATGACGGTGTACTCGAGCTCCGAGGTCATCTCCGGCGCGGTGTGGTGGCGCCGTACGTCGACCTGCACCTCCATGTACCGGCTGAACTCGTCCACCACGTGCCGCAGGTCGCGGGCCACGGTGTGGATCGGCCGCGGGTCTCCGAGCTGCTCGCATTCGATGCCGATGATGTGTGACACGACGTCACGGACCGACCAGCCCGGGCACGGCGTCGCCCGGTTCCACTCGCCCTCCGTCAGCGGGAGGACCAGCTCGGATATCGCCTCGATGGAGTGCGTCCACGCGTCGGCATAGGGCTGAAGGCTGGGATGGACGGTCAACGGGACCCCTCGCGGTGCTGTTCAGTGGCGCGTTCTGGAAGCTCTGGACATCAGACTCGGTTTCCAAAACTACGCTGCCGGTGAGCACCCCGGCAGTGCTTTCGTGTGACGATCGTAGGCCCGAGTTGACGGCTGGAAGGCCAGGACGGTGGTAATGTGCGCGCCTCGCTGATTCAAATCGCAGTGAACGAGGGCGAGTCGGTGGATTCCCGGCGCGCCCGGGTGGCCGATCTCGTACGGGAGCAGGCCGGCTCGGACCTCGTCGTGCTGCCCGAGCTGTGGACGGTCGGGGCCTTCGCCTACGAGCAGTTCGAGACCGAGGCGGAACCGCTGGACGGACCGACCTTCGCGGCCATGTCCGGGGCCGCCCGCGATGCCGGGGTCTGGCTGCACGCGGGCTCGGTGGTCGAGCGCGCGGGCGACGGATCGCTGTACAACACCACCCTCGTGCTCTCCCCGCAGGGCGAGCTGGCCGCCACCTACCGCAAGATCCACCGCTTCGGGTTCGACCAGGGCGAGGCGGTGCTCATGTCGCCGGGGGACTCCCTGACCACGGTGGAGCTGCCGGAGCAGACCCTCGGCATCGCCACCTGCTACGACCTGCGCTTCCCGGAGCTGTTCCGGGGCCTGGTCGACGCCGGGGCCACGACGATGGTCGTCGCCGCCGGATGGCCCGCGCGGCGCCGCTCGCACTGGACGCTGCTGAGCCGGGCGCGGGCGGTGGAGGACCAGGCGTACGTCCTGGCGTGCGGCCTGGCCGGCACCCACGCGGGCGTCGAACAGGCGGGACACAGCCTGGTGGTCGACCCGTGGGGCGAGGTCCTGGCCGAGGCGGGTCCCGGCGAGGACGTCCTCACGGTCGACCTCGACCCGGCCAAGGTCCCCGACACCCGCGGTCAGTTCCCCGCCCTCAAGGACCGCGTGCTGGGGCTGCGCCCGCCGGCCGGCGCATGACCTCGCCCTCCGACACGGCGGCTGCCGCCCTGTACGGGAGCCAGGGCTGGACCATCCGGCAGTCGTCCCCGATGGGCGGCATTTTGTCCCGTACGAGGCATTTCAGGCGCTGATCCGTGCCCGCGATAGGTTGCCCCCATGCCCCTGCTCTACGTGACCGACCTGGCGTACCCGGCGCGCGGCCGCCGCTACGGCGACGAGGACGTGTTCCTCACCGCCCGGCTGCGCGAGCACTTCCCCCTGGCGCTGTGCCACCCGCGCGACGCGCAGCGCCTGATGCCGGGCTTCGACGCCGTGGTCGTCCGCAACAGCGGGCCGGTCCTGCACTACCAGCAGGCCTACGACGCCTTCCGCGCCGCCGCGCTCGCCTCCGGCACCCCGGTCTACAACCCGCTCACGGGCCGCGGCGACATGGCGGGCAAGCAGTACCTGCTCGACCTCACGGCCGCCGGGTACCCGGTCATCCCGACCGTCGACGACCCGGCCCGGCTGGCGGAGCTCCCGCAGGTGGCGCAGTACGCGGTCAAGCCGAAGCAGGGCGCGGACTCCATCGGCCTGACCTTCACCGCGGACCCCTCCGGCGCGGCGGGCGAGGTCCTCATCCAGCCGCGCATCGACTTCGCGTACGAGGTGTCCTTCTACTTCGTCGACGACGCCTTCCAGTACGCGCTGTACGCCCCGGACCCGGCCCGCCGCTGGGAGCTGCGGCCCTACGAGCCCACCGGCGCGGACCTCGCGTTCGCCCGGGCCTTCACCGAGTGGAACACCCTGTCCCACGGCATCCAGCGGGTGGACGCATGTCGCGCGCCGTCGGGCGAACTCCTCCTGGTCGAGCTGGAGGACCTGAACCCGTACCTGTCCCTGGACCTCGTGCCGCCCGCGGTCCAGGAGGCCTTCGTCACCGCACTCACGGGATCTCTCCACTCCTTCCTCGCCTGATGTCGGACCCGGTGCCAGGCTCTGTCCACGGCCAAGCGGACGTTCTCCCCCAGAGGCCGCCCGCATCGAGCCGCAGGCGTGTGACCCGGCGTTCACACCCGGATGGCAAGCTTGAAGCATGAACGATGCCGCCCCGGCGCCCACCCCTGCGCCCGCGCCCCGACGTGCCCGTGTCCGTGCCCCCGAGCTGATCGGCAAGGGAGGCTGGCTGAACACCGGTGGCACCCCGTACACCCTCGCCGACCTGCGAGGACGGATTGTCATCCTGGATTTCTGGACCTTCTGCTGCATCAACTGCCTGCACGTCCTCGACGAGCTGCGCGAGCTGGAGGAGAAGCACCGCGACACCGTCGTCATCATCGGCGTGCACTCGCCGAAGTTCGTGCACGAGGCCGAGCACGCCGCCGTCGTCGATGCCGTTGAGCGCTACGAGGTGCACCACCCCGTGCTGGACGATCCGGAGCTCGTGACCTGGAAGCAGTACGCCGTCCGGGCCTGGCCCACGCTCGTGGTGATCGACCCCGAGGGGTACGTCGTCGCCCAGCACGCCGGTGAGGGGCACGCGCACGCCATCGAACGCCTCGTCGAGGAGCTGGAGGCCGCGCACGAGGCCAAGGGGACGCTGCGGCGCGGCGACGGGCCGTACGTGGCGCCCGAGCCGGTCGCGAGCGATCTGCGGTTCCCCGGGAAGGCCCTGGTGCTGCCCGGCGGGAACCTCCTGGTGTCCGACTCGACCCGGCACCAGCTGGTGGAGCTGGCGCCCGACGCGGAAACCGTCGTACGGCGCATCGGGAGCGGGGAGCGCGGGTTCACCGCCGACAGCTTCAGCGAGCCGCAGGGTCTGGCGCTGCTGCCCGACGGCAGCGTCGTCGTCGCCGACACCGTCAACCACGCGCTGCGCCGCTTCGACCCGGCCACCGGGGCCGTCGAGACCGTCGCCGGCACCGGCAGGCAGTGGTGGCAGGGCTCGCCCACCTCCGGGCCGGCCCTCGAGGTGGCCCTGTCCTCGCCGTGGGACGTGGCCTGGTGGCAGGGCAAGGTGTGGATCGCCATGGCGGGCGTGCACCAGCTGTGGACCTGGGACCCGGCCGAGGGGACCGTCGAGGTCGCTGCCGGGACCACCAACGAGGGGCTGCACGACGGACCCGCCGCCGAGGCCTGGTTCGCCCAGCCCTCCGGGCTCGCGGCCGCCGGGGACCGGCTGTGGATCGCCGACTCCGAGACCAGCGCGCTCAGGTACGTGCAGGACACCCCCGACGGCTACGTCGTCACCTCCGCCGTCGGGACCGGCCTGTTCGACTTCGGGCACCGGGACGGGGACGCCGGGCAGGCGCTGCTCCAGCACCCGCTCGGGGTCACCGCCCTGCCCGACGGCTCGGTCGCGGTGTGCGACACGTACAACCACGCGCTGCGCCGCTACGACCCCGCCACCGGCCAGGTCTCGACGCTCGCCACCGACCTGCGCGAGCCCAGTGACGCCGTGCTGGTGGGCGAGGACATCGTGGTCGTCGAGTCGGCCCGGCACCGGCTGACCCGGCTGCGGCTTCCCGAGGACGCCGTACGCGTCGACGCCGTCGCGCACCGGACGCAGCGCGCCGCCACCGAGGTGGCACCCGGCACGCTCCGCCTCGACGTCGTCTTCCAGGCGCCGAGCGGGCAGAAGCTCGACACGCGCTACGGCCCGTCCACCCGGCTGCTGGTCTCCTCGACCCCGCCCGAGCTGCTCGCCGCGGGCGAGGGCGCCGGGACCGACCTGTTCCGGGAGCTCGTGCTGAACCCGCAGGTCACCGAGGGCGTGCTGCACGTCTCCGCGATGGCGGCGTCCTGCGACGACGACCCCCACAACGAGTACCCGGCCTGCCACGTCCACCAGCAGGACTGGGGCGTGCCCGTCCGCGTCACCGCCGGCGGTGCCTCCCGCCTGCCCCTCGTCCTCGCCGGGATGGACGAGGGGTGACTCCCGGGTCTTCCTGGGGGGCTCAGCCCTCCAGGAAGGCCACCAGGGCGTTGGCGAGGAGGTACGGGTCGTCCGCGCCGCACAGCTCGCGGGCGCTGTGCATCGAGAGGATCGCGACGCCGATGTCGACGGTCTGGATGCCGTGGCGGGCGGCCGTGATCGGGCCGATCGTCGTGCCGCACGGCATCGAGTTGTTGGAGACGAAGGTCTGCCACGGGACCCCGGCGCGCTCGCAGGCGCTCGCGAACACCGCGCGCCCGCTGCCGTCCGTCGCGTAGCGCTGGTTGACGTTGACCTTCAGGATCGGGCCGCCGTTGGCCCGCGGGTGGTGCGTCGGGTCGTGCCGCTCACCGTAGTTGGGGTGCACGGCGTGGCCGGTGTCCGAGGACAGGCAGATGGTGCCCGCGAAGGAGCGCGCGCGGTCCTCGTAGGTGCCCCCGCGCGCGAAGACTGAACGTTCCAGCACGTTCCCCAGCAGCGGCCCGTCCGCGCCGGTGTCCGACTGCGAGCCGTTCTCCTCGTGGTCGAAGGCGGCCAGTACCGGGATGTACTCCGGCTTCCCGGTGGCGGAGACCGCCGCCAGCGCCGCGACGCCCGCGTGCACCGACAGCAGGTTGTCCATGCGCGGGCCGGCCAGCAGTTCGCGGTCGCGGCCGAGGTAGGCGGGCGGCTCGATCGAGTGGACCATCAGGTCCCATCCGGCCACGGAGCCCTGTTCCAGGCCCTCTTCCTCCTCCAGGAAGGCGATCAGGTCACCCTCCTGGACCTCGCCCAGCCCCCAGATCGGCTGCATGTGGCGCTGCTTGTCGAGCTTGAGCCCGTCGGAGTTCACCGACCGGTCCAGGTGCACGGCCAGTTGGGGCACGCGCAGCAGTGCGCGGTCCACGTTCACCAGGCGCTCGGTGCCGTCGCGCAGGGTCAGCCGCCCGGCCAGGCCCAGGTCGCGGTCGAGCCAGGTGTTGAGCAGGGTCCCGCCGTAGATCTCGACGGCGATCTGCCGCCAGCCCTGGGAGCCGGTGTCCGGCAGGGGCTTGACCCGCAGGTTCGGGGAGTCGGTGTGGGCGCCGATGATGCGGAACGGGGTGTGTGCCGCAGCGCCTTCGGGGACGTACCAGGCGATGAGCGCGCCGCCGCGGAGCACGAACTTGCCCCCGGTGCCCGCATCCCAGGCGTCCGTCTCCGACAACTGGCTGAAGCCTGCCTTCTCCAGCCGCTCGGCCGCATTGGCCACGGCGTGGTACGGCGACGGACTGGCCGTCAGGTAGGTCATCAGATCGTCGGTGTGGCCGCGGTCGAAGCGGGCGGGAGAGCTCATGTGGTTCACCTTAACGACGGTGGTATGCGCCATGGCCGGACTGCGGCTGATAGCCGGGGGGTTGCGACCGCGGGGTGGGTGATCTGCGGTCCCGTCCGTGTTCAGCCCGGAGGACGCTCGAATCGGCGCTGGAGCTGTCTGCGCTCGCCCCGGCGGATGCGCGGGAGCATCTCCGGGGTCTGCGCGGAGCGCTGCGCGCGTCTTTTGCGTCCGGCGCAGAAGATACAGCCCTCGCCCGGCGGTGCGTCGGGGTCGATGGGCGCCCCGGGGTGCTCGGAGCAGCCGGACGCGTTGCGCGGCCGGGACAGCTCGCGGGCGACGATGAAGGCGCGGTGGAGGTCGTCGGCGATGCGGACGAAGTCCTCCGCGGGCGAGGACAGGGCGAGGTGGAAGCGCTGGTCCTCGACGGTGCGCAGGTACGCGCGCAGCCTCTCGAGGGTGTACGGACCCTCCGGTACGGGGTAGCCCAGGCGCCGCTGCTGCGCGGCGGGTGCGGGGCCGGCCGCGCGGCCGCCCTGCAGCCGCCGTCCGAGCCGGCGCCGGTCGTTGCAGATGAGGCAGCGGCCCCAGCCGTCGGGGGCCTCGGGGTCGAGCGCGCCGTTGGGGTGCTCGGGGCAGCCGGTGTAGCTCTTGGCGGGGGCCAGCCCGGCGGCGGTCTGGAAGGCCACGTACAGCGCGTCGGCGATGCCGTCGTACTCGGCGGGGTGCGCGCCGTCGTACAGCTCCCGGAGATGGTCGCCGAGGCTGCCCAGGCTCGCCTGCAGCTCCTTGAGGGCGTACGGCCGCCCGGTCGGGACGGAGTACCCCCTGCTGCTGTGCTGATCCTGCGGGCTCATGCCCTAGAGCGTCCCATGAACGACCGACAACGGGGAAAGCCGCAGTACAGGGCGCCGGGCCGGGGCCCGGCGGCCGGTGTGCGGGGTCCGTGTACGCCGACGGCCGGCCCCTCCTCGGCGGAGGGTCCGGCCGGCGTGCGTACGTACACCGCGTACGTGTGTGGCCCGGGGGCGGCGCAGCCTAGAAGGCGGCCTCGTCGAGCTCCATCAGGGAGTTGTCGACGCCCTCGGCGAGCGAGCGGGCGACCGAGACGCCGGGCAGGACCTGCGACGCGAAGAACTTCGCGGCGGCGATCTTGCCGGTGTAGAACGGCACGTCCTTGGCGGAGGCGGTGGCGAGCTTCTCGGCGGCCACGGCCGCACCCTTGAGCAGCAGGTATCCGACGACGACGTCGCCGGAGGCCATCAGCAGGCGGGTGGTGTTCTGGCCGACCTTGTAGATGTTCTTGACGTCCTCGCCGGTGGCGGTGAGGTCGACGATCATCTGGCCGACGATGGCCTCGAGGTCGACGGCGGCCTTGGCGAGCGCGTCGCGGGCGCCGGCCAGCTCCTCGCCGCCGACGGCCTCGGCCAGGAACTTCTTGATCGTCTCCGAGAGGACGTTCAGGGAGGCGCCCTGGTCGCGGACGATCTTCCGGAAGAAGAAGTCCTGGCCCTGGATCGCCGTGGTGCCCTCGTAGAGGGTGTCGATCTTGGCGTCCCGGATGTACTGCTCGATCGGGTATTCCTGGAGGTAACCGGAACCGCCGAAGGTCTGCAGCGACTGGGCGAGCTGCTCGTAGGACTTCTCCGAGCCGTAGCCCTTCACGATCGGCAGGAGCAGGTCGTTCAGGCCGATCTCGGCGGAGGCGTCCTCGCCCGCGGCCTGCTTCAGCTGGATCGCGTCCTGGACGGAGGCGGTGTAGAGCACCAGGGCGCGCATGCCCTCGGCGTACGCCTTCTGCGTCATGAGCGAGCGGCGCACGTCGGGGTGGTGCGTGATGGTGACCTTGGGCGCCGTCTTGTCCATGAAGTTGGCCAGGTCCGGGCCCTGCACGCGCTCCTTGGCGTACTCCAGCGCGTTGAGGTAGCCGGTGGAGAGGGTGGCGATGGCCTTCGTGCCGACCATCATCCGGGCGAACTCGATGATCATGAACATCTGGCGGATGCCGTCGTGCTTGTCACCGATCAGCCAGCCCTTGGCGGGGTGCTGGTCGCCGAAGGTCATCTCGCACGTGTTGGAGGCCTTGAGGCCCATCTTGTGCTCGACGTTCGTGGCGTAGACGCCGTTGCGCTCGCCCAGCTCGCCGGTCTCCCAGTCGAAGTGGAACTTCGGGACGAGGAAGAGGGACAGGCCCTTGGTGCCCGGGCCGTGGCCCTCGGGGCGGGCGAGGACGTAGTGGAGGATGTTCTCCTCCATGTCGTGCTCACCGGACGTGATGAAGCGCTTCACGCCCTCGATGTGCCAGGAGCCGTCGGGCTGCTGGACCGCCTTGGTGCGGCCGGCGCCCACGTCCGAGCCGGCGTCCGGCTCGGTGAGGACCATGGTGGAGCCCCAGCGCTTCTCGACGGCGATCTGGGCGACCTTCTTCTGCGCCTCGTTGCCCTCTTCGAAGAGGATGCCGGCGAACGCCGGGCCGGAGGAGTACATCCAGATGGCCGGGTTCGAGCCGAGCAGCAGCTCCGCGTACGCCCAGATGAGGGAACGGGGCGAAGTGGTGCCGCCGATCTCCTCGGGCAGGCCCAGGCGCCAGTACTCCGAGTCCATGAAGGCTTCGTAGCTCTTCTTGAAGGAGGCCGGGACCGGCGCGGTGTTGGTGGCCGGGTCGAAGACCGGAGGGTTGCGGTCGGCGTCCTCGAAGGAGGCGGCCAGCTCGTTCTCGGCGAGGCGGGTGAGCTCGGACAGGACGCTCTTGGCGGTCTCGGTGTCCATCTCCTCGAACGGACCGGTGCCGTACAGCTTGTCGCGGCCGAGCACCTCGAAGAGGTTGAACTCGATGTCGCGGAGATTCGACTTGTAGTGCCCCATGGCGACGGCTCCGTTAAGGCTCGGGGAGACAGGTTCCTCGTACATACCAATCGGTAACGTCATGATGCTACCCACCGGTAATAAGAAGCAACCCTTGCTCGGCGACTGTGACCAGCATCAAGCCTGGCGCGATTGCGTGCCCGGGGGGCCGGGGCCGGTCGGTAGGCTTCGCCCCATGTACGGCTACGACCAGAACGTGAGCGCAGGGCAGCAGTACGCCGCCCCGCAGCAGATGGGCGGCGGGTACGGCGAGCAGCCGCTCTACCCCGAGCCCTCGCCGCCGTCGCTCGCCGACGCGGTACGGGCCTTCACCACCGGATCGCTGTCGGCGGAGGACTTCCAGCAGATCTTCGCCACCTCGAAGGTCTACTGCCCGCGCGGCGAGACCCCGGGCTTCCTGGCGCTGCACAACACCCAGCAGCCGGTCATCCCGATGTTCACCACGCTGAAGGAGCTGCGCCGGTACGCCGGCAAGGAGTCCAAGTACTTCGTGATCACCGGCGCGGAGGTGATCGACCTGCTGCCCACCGGGTACGGCTTCGTCCTCGACATGGAGGGCGACCACCGGATGGTCTTCGACGCCAAGGCGGTCGAGCAGATGGTCGACTTCGCGATGCGCCGCATGTACGGCTAGACCAGGTCGGACCATGTGAAGACCCCGGGGGAATGCCCCCGGGGTCTTCTCTGTTCTGTCGCATGTGGCAGAAAGTTCGAGTTTCAACTAAACTCGACGCAGAAGGAGGTCCTGACCATGCCCGCAGTGACTGTTGAGAACCCGTTGACGCTTCCCCGCGTGGCCGAGCCGACCGCGGTCGCCCCGCGCAAGGTGCTGGCCGTCGTGACCGCTCCCGGTGGGTTCGAGGGCGAGGGATTCCCGGTGCGCCGAGCGTTCGCCGGCATCAACTACCAGTACCTCGACCCGTTCATCATGATGGACCAGATGGGCGAGGTGGAGTACGCCCCGGGCGAGCCCAAGGGCACCCCGTGGCACCCCCACCGCGGCTTCGAGACCGTCACCTACCTGATCGACGGAACCTTCGTCCACCAGGACAGCAACGGGGGCGGCGGAGTCATCAACGGCGGCGACACGCAGTGGATGACCGCCGGCTCCGGCCTCCTGCACATCGAGGCCCCGCCGGAGTCCCTCGTCGTCAGCGGCGGGCTCTTCCACGGCCTCCAGCTGTGGGTGAACCTGCCGGCCTCCGACAAGATGATGCCCCCGCGCTACCAGGACATCGGCGGCGGCCAGGTCCAGCTGCTGACCACCCCGGACGGCGGCGGCCTGCTCCGCGTGATCGCGGGCGAGCTCGACGGCCACGCGGGCCCCGGCATCACCCACACCCCGATCACGATGATCCACGCGACGATCACCCCGGGCGCGCAGATCACCCTGCCGTGGCGCGAGGACTTCAACGCGCTGGCGTACGTCATGGCCGGGCGCGGCTCGGTCGGCGAGGACCGGCGGCCGCTCCACACCGGCCAGACGGCGGTCTTCGGCGAGGGCGGCTCGCTCACGGTGCGGGCGGACGAGTCACAGGACTCCCACGCCCCGGACCTCGAGGTCGTCCTCCTCGGCGGACGTCCGATCCGTGAGCCGATGGCGCACTACGGGCCGTTCGTCATGAACAGCAAGCACGAGCTCCAGCAGGCCTTCGACGACTTCCAGGCCGGCCGGCTGGGCACCATCCCGACCACCGCCCGGGATCGGACCAAATCGGCGGAGCAGCACTCCTAGTGCCCTGACCGGTCCGTCCCCCCCAGCGGCCCCGCCCGCCCTCCCCCGTGGGCGGGCGGGGCCTTTTTGCGTCTTGGCGGAACGGCTGCGTCCGGCGACCGGGGCGCGTCACAATCCGAGGAGACCGTCCCGGCAGCACACGCCCCCGGCCCTGAGGAGCAGATGGTGTCGTCGCAGGAAGTCGACGTAACGATCACTCCGCAGCAGGCCGACCACGGGGTGATCCTGACCGTCACGCTCCCCACCGGGCCCGCCCGCCTGCGCATCCCGTCCGGCACCCGGGACGGCGAGCTCGTCCGGGTCCGCGTCGGCGGGGGCGAGGTGCTCGCGCGGGTCACGGTGTCCGCGCCCCCGGGCGCCGCCCGGCCGGCCCCGGCACAGCCCGTGCCCTCGCCGGCCCCGACGCAGCAGGTGCCGGCCCAGCCGGGCGGCGGCAATCCCTTCGCGACGGCCTCGCAGTCGGGCGGCGGCAACCCCTTCGCGACGGCCTCGCAGTCGGGCGGCGGCAACCCCTTCGCGACGGCCTCGCAGTCGGGCGCCGGCAACCCCTTCGCGACGCCTCCCGTCCCGCCGAGGCGGGGAGGCGGCGGCAAGCCCGCCGCCCTCGGATGCCTGGTGGTGGGCGGACTCCTCGCGGCCGTGCTCATCGGCCTCGTCACGAACGGCTCCGGGGACGACAGCGACAGCAAGGCCTCAGGCTCCGCGACACCGAGCCACTCGACCGGCCCCGAGCCCTCGTACTCGTCGTACAGCCCCTCGTACAGCCCGTCGTACAGCCCCGCCCCCAGCCCCTCGGAGGCCCCGGCCGCGCCCACCTACCCGGCCACGCCCGAGCCGACCGAGGAGGCCGCCCCCGTTCCGTACGACAGGGGCACCTGCCTCAACGGCACCCTGCCGGACTCGACGACGGCCCAGCGCGTCGACGACGTGGAGGAAGTGCCCTGCTCGGCCTCCGACGCGCACTACCGGGTGATCGGGACCATCCCGATGACCTCCGACATGGACCGCTGCGACGCCTACCCGAAGACGGAGTACGCCTTCTCCCACCGCTACACCCGGGGCGGCGCCGTCATCAACGAGTACGTGTACTGCCTGGTCGGCCTCGGTTCGTACTCCCGCGGGTAGGCCGTCCGGAGCGGGGCCGCCGCACGGCCGCCCCGCTCAGGCGTCGGGCCGCTTGGACCGCTCGTAGAGCTCGAACCAGATCGACTTGCCCTCGCCGCGCGGGTCCACGCCCCACGTGTCGGCCAGCATCTCCATCAGCAGGACGCCGCGACCGCTGGAGGCCATCTCGCCCGGGTGCCGCTTGTGCGGGAGCTCGTCGCTCCCGTCCGCGACCTCCACGCGCAGCCGCCGCTCGCCCAGCTCGCCCACGGCCTCGGCGACCAGCAGGGCGTCGCCGTCGGTGTGCATGAGCACGTTCGTCACCATCTCGGAGACCATGAGCACCGCCGAGTCCACCTGCTCGCCGTCGGCCCAGTCGTGCAGCAGCTCGCGGATCTGCTGCCGGGCGCCCGCGATCCGCTCCGGTTCGGCCTGCGCCACGGTCAGCATCG
Source organism: Streptomyces sp. NPDC048349 (assembly GCF_040651925.1). NCBI lineage: Bacteria > Bacillati > Actinomycetota > Actinomycetes > Kitasatosporales > Streptomycetaceae > Streptomyces > Streptomyces sp. NPDC048349. Next base: position 295,474 of record NZ_JBEZLA010000001.1, read on the forward strand.
TGCGGCGGGCCGGGCGCACCAGGTGCGCCGGGGCCGGACCGCGGCCGCAGCCCTCACCCTCGCGGCACAGCAGCACGACGGCTATGTCGTCCTCGCGGCGGTCCGCCAGCGGGCCGGTGGTGTGGTGCGAGGACGGCCCGTGCACGGCCTGGACCAGCAGGTCGGCGAGCTTCTCCAGCGACTCGGACCCGTGCGTGTCGGACTCCAGGATCGCGCGCAGCCGCGCCCAGCCGGTGTCCAGGTCGTGCCCGCCGGTCTCGATGAGCCCGTCGGTGCACAGCATCATCGTCTCGCCGGGTTCCAGGGTGAACCGGGTGGTCGGGTAGTCGGTGTCGGGGACGATGCCCAGGGGGAGTCCGCCCGCCGTGGGGCGCATCAGGACGGTTCCGTCGGGCATCCGGATCGCCGGGTCGGGGTGGCCTGCGCGCGCCACCTCCAGCATGCCGGTCCGCGGGTCGCACTCCGCGTACAGGCAGGTCGCGAACCGGGGGCTCTGGAAGTCCGGGTCCTCGTCCGCGTCGGACTCCGGCGCGGAGCCCAGCCCGGCCAGGAAGCGGGAGGCGCGCGAGAGCACCGCGTCGGGGCGGTGGCCCTCCGAGGCGTACGCCCGCACCGCGATCCGCAGCTGGCCCATCAGCCCGGCCGCGCGCACGTCGTGGCCCTGGACGTCGCCGATGACCAGCGCGAACCGTCCCGAGGGCAGCGGGATCATGTCGTACCAGTCGCCGCCGACCTGCAGCCCGCCGCCGGTCGGCACGTACCGGGCGGCGATCCGCATGCCCGGGATCTCCGGTCCGAGCTGCGGCATCATCGACCGCTGGAGGCCGGTGGTGAGTTCCCGCTCGGATTCGGCCACCCCGGCGCGCTGGAGGGCCTGGGCGAGCATCCGGGCCACGGTGGTCAGGACGGACCGCTCGTCGGGGGAGAAGGACACCGGGTGTTTGAAGGCGGCCATCCAGGCGCCCATGGTGCGTCCGGCGACGATCAGGGGCAGGAACGCCCAGGAGACCCTGCCGAACCGCTGGGCGAGCGGCCAGGTGGCCGGGAAGCGCCGTTTGTAGTCCTCCGGGCTGGGCAGGTAGATCGCCCGGCCGGTACGGACCACCTCGGCGGCCGGGTAGTCCGTCTCCAGCCGCATGTCCGCGAAGGGGGCCTCGTCGCCCACGTCGTGCCCGTGGTGCCCGATGATCGACAGCCGGTCGCCGGCCACCCCGAAGACGGCCAGGCCGTCCGGGCTGAAACCCGGCATGGACAGGGAGGCCGCGACCCGCAGCACCTCCGCGGTGGAACGGGCCTCGGCCAGCGCCCGCCCGGCGTCCAGCAGGAAGGCCTCGCGGGAGCGCCGCCAGTCGCCGGTGATCGGGGTGTGCACGGCGGTGGTGCCGGGCTGCGGCTCGGCGATCTCCTGGATGGTGCCGATCAGCTCGTAGTCGAGGCGGCCGTCGGTGCCCCGGTTCTCCACCGGCTTGGAGCGGCTGCGTACGGTCCGCAGGACCCGCCCGTCCTCGTCCATGATCCGCAGCCGGGCCTCGGCGAGCGTGCCCTCGGCGACGGCCAGGGTCACGATGCCGTTGATCTCGTTCCAGTCCACCGGGTGGAACCGCGACCGCACGGCGACTTCCGGCAGCACCACCGGGTCGGCGGGCAGCCCGAGGAGCCGGGCGGCCTCGCCGTCGAGGGTGACCGTCCCGGAGGCGTTGTCCCAACGCCACAGACCCGTCGCGATGGCGGCCAGGACATCCTCGGTGCGCACCCGGTCATCTTTACAGGTCATCCCCCTTGCGTGCCTGTTCGCCCGGTGTGCCGGGCGCGTTCGGGCGGGCCCGGCGGGCATGCCCGACCCGCCGCCCGCCCGGACGGTAACCTTGTGAGGGTTGAATCCACCCTGGTATCGCGAAGAACTGGATGACTGATGCATCGGTACAGGTCCCACACCTGCGGCGAGCTCCGCGCCTCTGACGTCAACGCCGACGTCCGGCTGAGCGGCTGGCTGCACAACCGTCGAGACCTGGGCGGCATCCTCTTCATCGATCTGCGTGACCACTACGGCATCACGCAGCTCGTGGCCCGTCCCGGCACCGCCGCCGCCGCGGTCCTGGACAAGCTGTCCAAGGAGACCGTGATCCGCGTCGACGGCAAGGTCGTCTCGCGCGGTGCCGAGAACATCAACCCCGAGCTGCCGACCGGCGAGATCGAGATCGAGGCCGCCGAGGTCGAGGTGCTCGGCGCGGCCGCCCCGCTGCCCTTCACCATCAACACCGACGACGGTGTGAACGAGGAGCGGCGCCTGGAGTACCGCTTCCTCGACCTGCGCCGCGAGCGCATGCACCGCAACATCATGCTGCGCTCGGCCGTGATCGCCTCGATCCGCTCGAAGATGGTGGCCCTCGGCTTCAACGAGATGGCGACCCCGATCCTCACCGCGACCTCCCCCGAGGGCGCCCGTGACTTCGTCGTCCCGTCCCGCCTGAACCCGGGCAAGTTCTACGCCCTGCCGCAGGCCCCGCAGCAGTTCAAGCAGCTGCTGATGATCTCCGGCTTCGACCGGTACTTCCAGATCGCGCCCTGCTTCCGCGACGAGGACGCCCGCGCGGACCGCTCGCCGGGCGAGTTCTACCAGCTCGACGTGGAGATGTCCTTCGTCGAGCAGGAGGACGTCTTCCAGCCGATCGAGCGCCTGATGACCGAGCTCTTCACCGAGTTCGGCAACGGCCGCGAGGTCACCTCCCCCTTCCCGCGGATCCCGTTCCGCGAGTCGATGCTGAAGTACGGCAACGACAAGCCCGACCTGCGCGCCAAGCTGGAACTCGTCGACATCACCGATGTCTTCGAGGGCTCGGAGTTCAAGGCGTTCGCCGGCAAGCACGTGCGCGCCCTGGCCGTCCCGGACACCGCCGCGCAGCCGCGCAAGTTCTTCGACGGCCTCGGCGAGTACGCGATCTCGCTGGGCGCCAAGGGCCTGGCCTGGGTCCGCGTCGGCGAGGACGGCTCCCTGACCGGCCCGATCGCCAAGTTCCTCACCGAGGAGAACGTCAAGGTCCTCACCGAGCGCCTGGGCCTGGCCGCCGGCCACGCCGTGTTCTTCGGCGCGGGCGAGTTCGACGAGGTCTCCAAGATCATGTCCGGCGTCCGCGTCGAGGCGGCCAAGCGTGCGGGCCAGTTCGAGGAGAACGTCTTCCGCTTCTGCTGGATCGTCGACTTCCCGATGTACGAGAAGGACGAGGAGACCGGCAAGATCGACTTCTCCCACAACCCCTTCTCCATGCCGCAGGGCGGGATGAAGGACCTGGAGGAGAAGGACCCGCTGGACATCCTGGCGTGGCAGTACGACATCGTCTGCAACGGCATCGAGCTGTCCTCCGGCGCCATCCGCAACCACGAGCCCGAGGTCATGCTGAAGGCCTTCGAGATCGCGGGCTACGAGGCCGAGACCGTCGAGCGGGAGTTCGCCGGCATGCTGCGCGCCTTCCGGCTCGGCGCCCCGCCGCACGGCGGCATCGCCCCGGGTGTGGACCGCATCGTGATGCTGCTGGCCGACGAGCCGAACATCCGCGAGACCATCGCCTTCCCGCTGAACGGCAACGCCCAGGACCTGATGATGGGCGCGCCGACGGTGCTGGAGGAGGCCCGCCTGCGCGAGCTGAACATCGCGCTGCGGCGGCCGGTGGAGACCAAGCCGTCCGACGCGAAGCCGATCACGGAGGCCGTCCACCCGGACGCCGCGCGGTAGTCGGACCAGGTGTGACGAAGGGCCCGGGATCGGCTGATCCCGGGCCCTTCGGTCGTGTTCCGGTCAGAACCGCTCGAGGATGCCCTTGAGGAGGGTGTTGGAGGTCAGTTCGCGCGGGGCGGGGCCGGCGTGGAAGAAGCCGGCGTTCTCGGCGTCCAGCTTGCGCAGGAAGTCGAAGGCCTTGGCGTCGTGGTCGCCGAAGGCGACGAACTGCCAGTGGATGCCGGGGGCGGTGGCGGCCGCCTCGGCCAGGGCGGCCTTGGCGGGCTGGCGGTTGTCCGGGGCGCCGTCGGTCTGGAAGACGACCAGGGCCGGGCCCTCGCCGCCGCCCTTGCGGTAGTGCTCGACGACGGCCTCGACGGCGACGTGGTAGCTGGTGCGGCCCATCCGGCCGAGCTCGGCGTGGCGGGCCTCGACCCAGCCCTCGTCGTGGCCGTCGAGGGCGAGGTCGGCGGTGCCGTCCAGCTCCGTGGAGAAGAACACCGTGTGGACGGTGGCCTCGTCGTCGAGGTGCGCGGCGAGGGCGAGGGCGTGGTCGGCGAGGTACTGGGCGCTGCCGTCCTTGTAGAACCCGCGCATGGATCCGGACCGGTCCAGGACCAGGTACACCTTGGCGCGCGCCCCGGCCTTGCCCTTGCTCCGCAGCACCTGGCCGGCCGCCTTGTAGGCCGCGGCCACCCCGGGCGCCCGCCGCCGCACGGCGGCGGCGGCATGCGCGGGCCCGTCCACCTCGGCCTCGGCGACGGCCTCGGCTTCGACCTCGGCGGTTACCGGCTCTGCTTCGGGCTCGGCGGCGGCCTCCGCTTCGGCGGTCACCGGCTCGGCCTCGGCTTCGGCGGTTACCGGCTCGGCCTCGGGCTCGGCCTCGGCGGCCACCGGCTCTGCTTCGGCCTCGACCGGCTCGGCCTCGGCCACGGCCTCGGCGGTCACCGGCTCTGCCTCGGCCTCTACGACCGGTTCGGCCACGGCCTCGGCTTCGGTGGTCACCGGCTCTGCCTCGGCCTCTACGACCGGTTCGGCCACGGCCTCGGCCTCGGCGGTCACCGGCTCTGCCTCGGGCTCGGCGACGGCCGGCTCGGCCTGTGCGACGGGCTCCGCCACGGCGTCAGGCTCGGCCGCCACGGCGTCGGGCTCGGCCGTCTCGGCCTCGGCGGCCACCGGCTCGGGCTCCGCGGCCAGCGGCTCGGCCTCCGCCGTCACCGGGTCGGGCTGGTTCTGCTGGGGCGCCGGAGGCGACGGGCGACGGGCCTCCGGGACCGTGGGGTCCGCGACCGGTGAGGGGTCCGGGGCCGGGGCCGTCAGGACGGTCCCCGGCTCGCGGTCCCGCGGTGCGGACTGCGGCGGAACGGTGGGGTTGTCGAACGAGGCGGCCACCAGTTCGGCGGCCGCGTCCAGGGGGGTGCGCTCCGCCTGGCTCGGGAGGGCCGCCGAAGGCGTGCCCGACGTTTCCGGTACCGGTTCCGCAGACCGTCCGAACACCTTGCGCAACAAGCTCCGAATACCCATGGGCCAGGCCTTTCGCATGAGTGCGTGCGTCATTTGTCCGTGCTGCGCGGATGATCCCTGCCCAGAGTGGACACGTAAGGTTATCGGCCGCCCGGCTGGATCTTCGGGAGGGGCGCCTTTCGTGGCGTCCGGCTCCCGGCCCCGCGCGCACCGCAGCCGAACTCCCGCCCCGACGTGCCGGGTTCACCGATCGTTCATCCCCGCGCCGCCGCTGCGGCGCCACCCGGCCCTAGCGTCACCGCTGGATCGTCCCGACACGTTGTCGGCGCCCACGCAGCTACTCGGAGGACACTCGTGCGCAAGCTCCTGCCGCTCATCGGCAACCCGCATGGGAGCGGCCGTTCCGCTCTCACCTGCCGCTACCGCTGTGGCGACGCATGCTTCCACGAGGTGCCCAACACCAGCGACAACGAGTACGCCGGCGATGTCATGGCCCGCGCGTACTCCCGCCGCTCGATGCTGCGCACCGCCGCCGTGGTGACGGTCGCCGCCGCCGGCGGCACCGCCCTCGCCCTCGGCGGCCCCGGCCAGTCCGCCCATGCCGCCCCGGCCGGCGAGGCCGGCGAGGCCGGGACCGCCGGTGCGGGCAAGAGCGGCGAGGCCGCCCGCGGTCTGCGCTTCAAGGCCGTCGCGCCGAACACCGCCGACCAGGTCACCGTCCCCGAGGGCCACGAGCAGAACGTGGTCATCCGCTGGGGCGACCCGATCGTCAAGGGCGCCCCGGGCTTCAACGCCGACAAGCAGACCGCCGCCGCCCAGGCCGGCCAGTTCGGCTACAACAACGACTTCCTCAGCCTGCTCCCGCTCGGCGGCGCCTACGAGCGCCGGCAGCTTCTCGTGGCGAACCACGAGTACACGGACGAGAACCTCATGTTCAAGGGGTACGACCCGGCCAACCCGACCCGCGAGCAGGTCGAGATTGCCTGGGCGGCGCACGGCCTGTCCGTGGTCGTCGTCCAGGAGGACCACCGCAGTGGCAAGTTGACCGCCGTCACCCGCCACCAGCTCAACCGCCGCCTGACCGCCACCAGCGAGTTCAGGCTGACCGGTCCGGCCGCGGGCAGCGCCCTGCTGAAGACCTCCGTCGACGCGACCGGCACCAAGGTGCTCGGCACGCTCAACAACTGCGCGGGCGGCACCACCCCGTGGGGCACCACCCTCCACGGCGAGGAGAACTTCAACCAGTACTTCGGCAACGCCGGCCAGGTCACCGACCCCGTCCAGGCCGCCCGCCTCAAGCGCTACGGCGTGACCGCAGGCGCCACCGAGCGCAAGTGGGAGCGGTTCGACAAGCGCTTCGACGTCGCCCGGGAGCCGCACGAGTCGCACCGCTTCGGCTGGGTCGTCGAGCTCGACCCGTACGACCCGGACTTCGTCCCGCGCAAGCGCACCGCGCTCGGCCGCTTCAAGCACGAGGCCGCGCAGCCCCGCCTGACCGAGGACGGCCGCCCCGTCGTCTACATGGGCGACGACGAGCGCTTCGACTACTTCTACAAGTTCGTCTCGTCGAAGCAGATGAAGAAGGGCACCTCGCGCGCGGCCAAGGAGCACAACCTCACGCTGCTCGACGAGGGCACCCTCTACGTCGCCAAGCTCACCGGCGACTCCCCGACCGCCCAGATCGACGGCTCCGGCACGCTGCCCTCCGACGGCGAGTTCGACGGTTCCGGCGTGTGGATCAAGCTCGCCACCGGCAACGTCTCCCACGTCGAGGGCATGACCGCCGAGGAGGTGTACGTCTTCACGCGTCAGGCCGCCGACAAGGTGGGCGCCACGAAGATGGACCGCCCCGAGGACGTCGAGCCGTCCCCGCGCACCGGCCGCGTGTACGTCGCGCTGACCAACAACACCGACCGCGGCAAGCCCGGCAAGGCGGAGGGCGCGACCGAGGCCAACCCGCGCAACCTGAACAAGCACGGTCAGATCCTGGAGCTCGCCGAGAACTTCGACGACCCGGCCGGCGACGGTTTCGCCTGGCGGCTGTTCCTGGTGGCCGGCGACCCCAACGACCCGGCGACCTACTTCGCGGGTTTCCCGAAGGACCGGGTCAGCCCGATCTCCTGCCCGGACAACGTGGCCTTCGACCCGCACGGCAACCTGTGGATCTCCACCGACGGCAACCAGCTCGGCTCCCACGACGGCCTGTTCGGCGTGGCGACCTCGGGTGAGCGCCGCGGCGAGCTGAAGCAGTTCCTGACCGTCCCGCGCGGCGCCGAGACCTGCGGCCCGATCATCCAGGACAAGCGCGTCCTGGTGGCCGTGCAGCACCCGGGCGAGCTGGACGGCGCCTCCGTCGAGAACCCGCAGTCCGTGTGGCCCGACGGCCCCGGCAAGATCGTCCGTCCGGCCGTCGTCTCGGTCTGGCGCAAGGACGGCAAGAACATCGGCGTCTGAGCCGATCGGTGACCACCCTCAATCCGCCTCCGGCAGCCGTCCGACGGGCAGCCTGAGGGTGGTCACCGCACCCCCGTCGGGGGCGTTGGCGAAGGTCAGCCCGATCTCCAGCACGGCCGCCTGGCCGGCCACGATCGTCAGCCCCAGCCCGTGGCCCCGCCCGCGCCCCGGGTCCCCGGTGCGGAACCGCTGGGGGCCCTGCTCGATCAGTTCGGGCGGATAGCCGGGGCCGTGGTCGCGTACCACCACCACCGGCCCCTCCACCGTCACCTCGAACGGCGGCCGGCCGTGCTTGTGGGCGTTGACCAGCAGGTTGGCCAGGATCCGGTCCAGGCGGCGCCGGTCGGTGAGCACCACCGTGTCCCGCACGACCCGTACCGTCGCCTCCCGCCCGCTCCCGGCGACGGCGCGCCGCACCGCCCGGCCGAGTTCCACCCGGGCGAGTTCGGCCCGTTCGACGCCCGAGTCCAGCCGGGAGATCTCCAGCAGGTCCTCGGTGAGCAGGTGCAGGGCCCTGAGCCGGTCGTTGATCATCTCCTTGGGGCGGCCCTCGGGCAGCAGCGCCGCCGCGGCCAGCGAGCCCGTGAGCGGGGTGCGCAGTTCGTGCGCCACGTCCGCGGTGAACCGCTTCTCCGCCTCCAGCCGCTCCTGGAGCGATTCGGCCATCGAGTCCAGGGCCTGTGCCACGTCCCGTACCTCGTCCCGGGAGCGGACCGGCCGCCGGCCGTCCCCGCCCCCGTCCCCGCCGTCCTTGCCGTCACCATCGCCGTCGGCCGGGAACCCCACCCGGGCGTCCAGGTCCCCCGAGCTGATCCGGCGGGCCACGGCGGCCGTGGTCGCGAGGCGCCGGCTGATCCGGCCGGCGAGGAACAGGCCGGCCAGCGCGACCACCCCGGCCGCCAGGACCGAGGAGGCGAGGATCGCCGTGTCGATGTCCCGCAGCCGGTCGCGGGTGGTGCGGTACGGGATCCAGATCGCCAGGGCGTGCTCGTCGGCGGGCCCGGCCGCCCACATGACGGGCTCGTCCCCGCGGTGTCCGACCATGCTGCCGGTGTCCCCGCGGGCGACCAGGGCGCGCAGCCGCCCGGGCAGCTCGGGCGGGTCCAGCGCGACGTCCACGTCGCCGTGGGAGGTCCCGTACTCGTAGTGGCCGAGGGCGTGGTCCAGGTCCGCTTCGGCCTTCGCCCGGACCTCGCCGACGATCTGCCGGGCGACCACGTTGTGCACCAGGATCCCGAGCGCGGCGGCGACCATGCAGCACACGGCCGTGGTGGTCAGGGCGATCTTCCAGCGCAGGCTGCTCAGCGCGCGCATCGCGGCCCGTCTCCGCTCGGGGGGAGATCCGTGAGGGCCGGGCACTCGTCGAGGGTCAGCTGCGACAGGTTCATGACCCCCGCCTTCGGGTCCCACTCGTAGTCGGCGACGGCCACGTACTTCGGGTTGGAGGTGGGCTCGCGCACCGCCAGGTGCTCGGCGGCGACCTCCACGCCCTCCAGCACGGCCCGCCGGGCCAGCACCCGGGCGACGGAGCCGTCGTCCTGGACGGTGTAGACGCGCAGTTCGCTGAGCCGGCCGTCGATGTCCAGGGCGGTGATCAGCTCCTCCCGGCCGTTGCCCGTCAGGTCGTGCAGTACGCCCGGACGCACGGGGCAGTCGGGGCCGCCGTCGGCGGCCCGGGTGCACAGGGCGAGCCGCTGAACGGCCCGCGGGTCGACGAGCCGGCCCGTCCCGCCGTCCTGCGCGGTGGCGGAGGTGACGTCGGCGCGGACGACGTCCAGCGCGTTCACGCCGCGCATGCTCAGCCCGTGTGCCTTGGGGACACCGGGCACCACGGCGGCCGTCCCCGGCTTCTGGCCGGGGGCGGGCGGCGCGGGGCGGCGGTCCTTCCACAGGGACTTCGGGGCGTGCACGGTCCCGAGGTCTCCCTGGCTGCTCAGCCCCTCCACGTCCGCGCACCCGGCCGAGGCCGCCACGAGGACGGCGATGGCCGGGCCGGCCAGGACGCGGGCGCGGTGCATGTACCGATGCTCTCCCGCCGGGTGCCCTGCGGCCCGGCCACGGGGCCATCCGGGGGTTCCCCCGTCAGTGCCCCGGGCGGGTGAGGGCGCGGGCCGCCGCGACCTCCTGGTGGACCGCGGCGAGGACGCCCGGCGCCTCGCCCTGCGGCCGCGCGTCGGCGCGTACCGGGGCGGCGCTGCTGCGCACCCGTTCGGCCAGCTCGCGCAGCCGGCCCGCGAGGTCCTCCACCTCCCCCGCGGCGGGCGGCCGGGCCCCGTGGTCGACCCGGACCCGGGCGGCGGTCGTCGCGTCCACGACGCGCTCGACGGCCACCACCAGCGGCCACCACGCGGCGGCCCGGGCCCCCGTCGGCGGCGGCTCGGTCAGGGCCCGCTGGAACTCGCTGCGCACGCCCGACAGGTCGCGGTAGATCCGCCGCCTGGCCTGGACGCGGGCGGTGCGCGCCGCGGCGAGCGCGGCCCCGTCCGCAACCGGTGCGAAGGCCCGCTCGAGGTAGCGGGCGGCGTCGTCCACGGCGTCGGCGAGCCGGTCCCCGATCCGGGTGCGCCAGCTCTCGGGCCACAGCAGGTAGCCCGCGACGAGGGTGATGGCGCAGCCGATCAGGCTGTCCAGCAGGCGCGGCCGGATCAGGTCGAAGCCCTGGTGGTTGAGCTGGTCCGAGAGCAGCAGGATCACCGGGGTGATCGCGGCGGTCTGGAAGGCGTACCCCTTGGCCGAGAAGGCGGGGATCAGTGCGGCGAGCACCACCATCACCGGCACGTCCCACCATCCGCGCGGCACCTCGGCCAGCACCGCGGCGGCGACGACCAGCCCGGCCGCGGTGCCCAGCGCGCGCAGCACGGCCCGCGAGAACACCGAGCCGAAGTCGGGCTTGAGGACGAAGGTGACGGTCAGCGCGACCCAGTAGGACCGCTCGACCTCGATGAGCGAGACGAGGCACTGGGCGAGCCCGATGCACAGCGCGAGCCGCAGTCCGTACCGCCAGGAGGCCCCGGAGAACATCACGTAGCGCACCGCCCTGAGGGCCCGGGCCCGCAGGGGGGCGGGCCGGCCCAGCCGGTCGTCGACGGGGGGCCCGTCCGGTTCGGCCAGGTGGACCACGGCCGCCGCGTGCCGCAGGGCGGAGTCGACGGCCCGCTCCACCGGGGTGCGCGGGGCGGGCAGGTCGAGCACGGGCGCTGCGCTGCGGCCCTCTTCGACCGCGTCGGCCAGGTCCCGTACGGCCGCCGGGATCCCGGGCGGCAGCGGACGGCCGCGCAGGTGGGCGGCGGGGGCGGCCTCCACCAGCGGGATCACCACGTTGAGCTGGGCCAGCATCCGCACCAGCGAGGGGCTGCGCCCGTGCACCCGGGCCCGTCGGCCCAGCACCAGGTCGTAGGCCTGGTTCAGGGCGTGGGTGACCTGCCTGCGGCGCTCCTCGTAATCGGGCCCGCCCGCCGCCTCGAGCGTGTCCGCCAGGGCCCGGTAGGTGGCGGCGACGGCCGTGCGCTCGGGCCCGCGGCCACGCAGCGGCCAGCCCAGCAGGGTCAGCACGAGGACGAACAGCCCGCCCGCGCCCAGCAGCAGGGGGGCCGTCCACCAGGGCTGCGGCAGCGGCAGCCCGGCGCCGATCACGGCGTTGAGCAGGAGCAGCAGTCCGGAGACGGAGGCGACCGTGCCGATCGAGGAGATCATCCCGGAGACCAGGGCGACGAGGGTGAGGGCGCCGACGGCCAGCCAGCCGTGTCCGAAGACCAGGGTGCCCAGGGCCACGCCCGCGGCGCCGAAGAGCTGCGGCACGGCGATGTTCAGGATCCGCATCCGGTAGGCGTCGGCGGTGTCGCCGATGACCCCGGACAGGGCGCCCATGGAGACCAGCGCGCCGTACTCGGGTTCGTCGAGGGCGAATCCGACCGCCAGCGGGGTCGCGAGCGCGACCGCCGCGCGCGCCACGGCGGCCCAGGGGACCGGTGCGGTGCTCGGCCGCAGTCCGCCCAGCAGCCAGGCGGGTGGGGCCAGCGGATGGGGCCGGCCCCGCCCGGACGGTATGTGGTCGGTGCGTTCGGTGCTCATTCCCGCTTCCGTGCCGCCGCTCGCGAATCGGTTCTTCTGGGCTCTTCTGCGTCGTTCTGCGTACGTTGGTACTTTCCGAGCTTATGGGCTGCGGCGCAGTCGGCCCGTCACCCAGGCGACCAGCGCGGCGGCGAGCCCGATCGCCAGCACGGACCAGGCGGTGGTGCGCAGGAACGCGGTGAGGGCGTCGTACACCGCTCCGGCGGCCTGCCGGTCGATGTCGGCCGGCAGGTCGTCCAGCGTGATCCGGCGGCAGACGTCCACCGCGATCCACAGCAGGGCGGCCCCGGCCGCGAGGCCGAGCCCGGTGGCCACGACGGCCTGCCGGCGGCGTACGGCGACCGCGATGGCGGCCGCGGCCAGCACCACGGTCAGTACGGGGAGCCAGACTCCCGCGATCTGGAGCATGCGGAAACCCTTCCGGAGCGCACCGAGGTCGTCGTACTCCATCACCTCGACGGAGACGTGGGTCACCGGGATGCGGTCGGCGAACGGCACGCCGTCCGCCACGAGTTCGCCCTTGACCTGGGCGATGACGGGCGCGAGGTCGATGGTGACGGCGTCGCCGTGGCCGGTGGTGAGCGCCTGGAGGAACGCGGCGTGGGCGGCCCGGTTGGCCGCGTCCCAGGCGGTGCGGTAGGCGGGCGTTCCGGCGAAGGAGCTCAGGGCCTCGCCGAGCAGGGCGTCCACCCCGGTCTGGAAGGGCCCCGCGTCGATCTGGCCGGCGAGGGCGCGCGTGGTCTGGGTGACGACGACGCCCCGGACGGCGGGGTTCCCGGCGAGCGGGGACATGGCGGCGGTGTAGCGGTCGGCGTCGCCCAGCTCGCGGTCGGCCCAGTACGCGACGGCACTCGCGGGTACCAGGAGGAGCACGAGCGCGATCAGGACCGCCGACAGGATGGTGCGCACGTCACCAGGGAATGCCGGGACGCCGCCCGGCGCGAGCGGTGTTGCTGCGGGCGGGTGGCGCGGCGGTGACCGGGGTGGCCGCGCTCGCCCTGCCCGGCCGGAGATCGACGCCATGGCCGTGCGCCCGTCCTGACCGTCCGGCCGTCCGGCCGTGGACCGGCCGTGATCCACTTGCCGCCCGGGGGCGGCGGGTGTGCCCTGGATGAGGGGAGAGAGGAGCCCGTCATGGCACATGCGGCACCCACCGCCCATCGGCGGCACTACACCCGCCGGACGGCGGACACGGACCACCTCGCCAGGAACGCCCTCACGCGCGCCCTGCTGATGGGACTCGTCTACGGAGTCTGGGCCGCCTTCATCCAGCGTCAGATGGGCCCGGTCGACGCGGGCAACGTGTTCTACGGGATCCTCTGCGGCGCGCTGTTCGCCGCCGTCATGTTCGGTCTCAACCGGGTCGGCCCCCGCCTGAAGCGCGAGGTCCACGCCGCCGCGTACGGGGTCTTCGGCGGCATTGCCGTGGGCTACCTGCACAGCCTCACCGGCGCCACTGTGCTCAGCTCCAGCGTCATCGGGCTCTTCTCCGGCCTGGGCGTGGGAGGGGCCGCCTTCTACCGCTACTACACGCGCGAGCCCTGAACCCCTCGAGGTGGCGCCGGTTCCCGCCCGCGCGGGAACCGGCGCTCCTTGCTTCCAGGCGGCGGATCTACGCGGCGGAGTCCGCGGGGGCGCTCTGCTGCGGTTCGCTTTCGGGCTCGGGGGCCGAGTCCGGGGTCTTGTGCGCAGCGGCCGGGTCGGCGCCGTGACGGAGCGGCGGGGTGAACCGGGCGGCCTCGGCGCGGAGCATGGCGTTCAGGGCGGCGTAGGCGTCGATGGGCATGGCGGAACCTCACGGTGTTCGGGGGATGTGGGGGACTGCGTTGCTACGGGGCCTCGGCCGTCTCAGCAGCGCAGCACCACACTCCGCACCGTCCGCGCGGACAGCGCCGGTTCGGCCGTCCGCCACACGCCTGCGGCCACGGGCCGCTCCTGCACGTGTTTCACGTGAAACACCGGCAGGGGAGTCCGCCGCACGCCGGGCACCCCGCGCGGCAGCGACCGTACGGCCGCCCGCGCCTCGGGTTCTGCGGCCGGATCGGACTGTCCCTCGGTGGGCTCGGCGGGGACGGTGGAGGAGGGCCGGGACTCGGCGAACGTCGCCGCGGCCGGACCCGCCCCGAACACGCACAGCAGCACGACGCAGGCCGACGTCAGGGCCTGGGTCAGGGCCCTGGCCAGGGCCGTGCGCACGTACTGCCTCCCGCTCATGCGAGGGGTGTGCCCCGACACGCCGGGAAGCTCCCGGCCGGCCCCCCAGAAGCCCCCGACCGGCGGAACGAAGAGCGCCCCCACGGATGACAGCGGGCCGGTCAGCGGCCCCGGCGCTGCCCCGTCAGCCGGGCCAGTACGGCTGTCTCGCCGCCGAACAGCCGCAGGTGGGGCCGCCCCGTGCGGTCCTCGCGGCCGCCGGACGCGCCCGGGGAGAGCCGGATGACGGTGAACACGGCCGTCCGGCCGTCGTCGCGGGAGATCTCGACGGTCCGGCCCCGCTGGAGCCCGGCGAGGTCCAGTCCGGATCCGCTGACCACGGCGGTGCCGGCCGACCCGGGTGCCGGGCCGTCGGCCTGCCAGGACGCCCCGGTCCGCGCTCCGGTCCGCGCTCCGGCCCGCGGCCCGGCCCGACCAGGCCCCTCGGGCCCGTCGTACCCGTCGGCTCCCTCCGTCCCGCCCGGTGTCGCGGACACGCCGGTCACCGGTACGTCGAGGCCCAGGCTCGGCACGCGCAGGCGCAGCGGCCGGGCGTCCCGCAGCGGCCCGCTGACCGGCCGGAGCGGGCCCGCGGCCGTCCTCGGCGACCGTGCGCCGTGTCCGGGGACGTGCTCACCCGCCTGCTCCCGCTGCCGGGCCAGGCGACGGTGGTCGGAGAGGCCCAGGGCCCGGGAGGGCAGGGCGTCGTCGGTGGTCGACGCGGCGGGGCCGGCACCCTCGGTGTGCTGCAGCACACCGATCCCGGTGGCCAGCACCACCACCGTCAGCGCGGCGACGACCGACTTGGCGCGGGGCATGCGGGTCCCTCCGGTCCGGCTCGGGCGGCCGGGTCATGTGAGCAGTGCATACCTCCACTGCCCCCGGCACCAGGTCAAACACGGGAGACTGACAGAACGTCACGGGCGTGTCGGCCTCGTGATCCCCACGTTCTCCCAGCTGACGGCCGGTCCGGCCGCCCCGCCCCGGGCTGGGATCCCGTACGCCCGAACGGGTGAGTCAGATCGTCACCAGCGTTGCCGTCGCCGCGCCCATCAGCACCGCGGCGAGGTGGACCGCCGGATGGCCGTAGTCGCCGGACCACAGGTGGCGGGCCAGGCCTCCCAGTGCCGCCAGTGCCGCTATCACACCGAGCTGGCCGAAGAGGGTGACGGCGGTGAAGGGGGCCAGGAGCAGCAGGAAGGAGTTCAGCCAGAAGGGGGCGGCGCCCGTCCAGCCCCGCCATTCCCTGATCGCCGTCGGCATGAACTACCGGCCCCCTCGCCCACTCGTCGTCAACGTGTCGGTGGCACAGCCTCCTTGGGTGCGGCGATCGGCACAAGGGTCCGTTTCGGCTACAGAACCGGAACCGCGGCTGGAAGTCGTCCACCCAGCACAACGGCCCGGACCCCGCGGAGCGGTCCGGGCCGAACGGAGCGGCAAACGGAGGGGGTGTCAGGCGACGATCCAGTCGGAGGTCGCGATCACCGGCTGCACGCCGTCCCGGTGGACGGTGCCCTCGATCAGGCCGTACATCCGGTCCGCCGCGAAGTACACCTCGTTGTCGTTCTTGAGGCCGAAGGGCTCCAGGTCGACGAGGAAGTGGTGCTTGTTGGGGAGGTTCAGGCGCACCTCGTTGACCCGGGGGCAGTTGTCGAGCACGCGCTCGGCCATCTGGTTCAGGGTCTGCTGCAGCGAGTACGAGTAGGTCTCCGCGAAGGCTTCCAGCATGTTCTTGCGGACCTTCTTGTACGACTGGTCCCAGTCGTAGGAGGCGTCGTCGGCCGCCAGCGCCGAGTGCGCCCAGCGGGCGGTCACCTTGGTCGCCAGGATGCGGTCGTACGCCTCCTTGAGCGTCGTGTACTTGTCCTTGATGTAGCCGTGGAACTCGGAGTTGGTCGAGTTCATCACCGTCAGGTCCTTCAGGCCCGAGATGACCTGGAGGCCCGTCGTCTCGCTGTAGGTGATCTGCGCGGTGCGCACCTCCTGGCCCTTGCGGACGAAGGAGTGCTGCTCCTTGCGCGTCGGGACCGGGATGCGCTCCCACGCGTACTCCTCGATGCGGATCTGTGCCTCGCGGATCGGCCGCTGGGAGGAGACGAAGTGCTTGGCGAGCAGGATGCCGAAGGCCTCGGGGGATGCGATCCCGTGCTCCTTGCCGAAGGCGTACACCGTGTTCTTGGTGGTGTCGGTCGGCAGGCAGTTGGCGTTGTCGCCGGTCAGGTGGACGTCGCGGAACTCACCGCGGAGCGCGACCGACACGTTCAGGTCGCGTATCTCGTGCCACGAGCCGTCGCTGCCCTTGCGGGTGACCTTGACGATGCGGTTCTCGGCCTTGCCGTACTGGTTCTGGGCCAGGACGTGCTTGCTCATGGGATGACTTCCTTCGGGTACACGGAGTCCGGCGGACTGGATCCCGTACGCCCGGCGTCCAGCGGTCGGCCCGCTCCCCGCCGTTCGGTCCCGCGGGACCGCCCCGGGACTGACGTGCATCCCGGTCCGTAGGTGCTCTGTCGGATTTCAGCACGTTCACGTGCTGTTCGGAATGGCGCGGATCCTCCGAGACAGGCACCCACGGATTGGGCGACCCTACGTCTGCGCAGCTCAGGACGTGTGCGCGTCGGCGACCGACAGGGCCTCGTCGAGGATCGCCAGGCCCTTGGCGACGTCCTCGGGCGAGATGGTGCACGGCGGCGCGACGTGGATGCGGTTCCCGGCGAGCAGGGGCCACAGGCCGCCCTTCTTCAGGGCCGCCCCGAACTCCGCCATGGGCGCGTTGTCGGCGCCCGAGGCGTTGTACGGCACCAGCGGCTCGCGCGTGGCCCGGTCCCGTACGAGTTCCAGGGCCCAGAAGGTGCCCAGGCCCCGGACCTCTCCGACCGAGGGGTGCCGCTCGGCGAGCGCCCGCAGCCCGGGCCCGAGCAGCTCGGCGCCGGTGCGGGCGGACCGCTCGACGACGCCCTCCTCCTCCATGACGTTGATCGTCGCGACGGCGGCGGCGCAGGCCAGCACGTGCCCGGAGTACGTGAGCCCGCCCGGGTAGGGCTTGCGGGCGAAGGTCCGGGCGATGGCGGCCGAGATGGCGACCCCGCCGAGGGGCACGTATCCGCTGGTCACTCCCTTGGCGAAGCACAGGAGGTCGGGTACGACGTCCCAGTGCTCGGCGGCGAACCACCGGCCGGTGCGGCCGAAGCCGACCATGATCTCGTCGAGGATGAGGACGATGCCGTAGCGGTCGCAGAGCGCGCGCACGCCGGGCAGGTAGCCGGCCGGGGGCACCAGGACGCCCGGGGCGCCGCCGACGGTCTCCAGGATGATCGCGGCGATGGACTGCGGGCCCTCGAAGACGATGGTGTCCTCGAGGTGGCGCAGGGCCCGCTCGCACTCCTCGGCCCCGGTGGCCGCGTAGAAGGGCGAGCGGTAGGCGAAGGGGCCCCAGAAGTGCACGACGCCGGCGGTCGCGGTGTCGTTGCCGAAGCGGCGGGCGTCACCGGTCAGGTTGATCGCGGTGGAGGTGGCCCCGTGGTACGAGCGGTACGCGGAGAGCACCTTGGGCCGGCCGGTGTGCAGACGGGCCATGCGGACGGCGTTCTCGACGGCCTCGGCGCCGCCGTTGGTGAAGAAGATCTTGTCGAGGTCGCCCGGGGTCCGCTCGGCGATGAGGCGTGCGGCCTCGGAGCGGGCGTCGACCGCGAAGCCGGGCGCGACCGTGCAGAGCCGCGCCGCCTGCTCCTGGATGGCCGCGGCGACCTTGGGGTGCTGGTACCCGATGTTGGTGTAGACGAGGGCGCTGGAGAAGTCGAGGTAGCGGTTGCCGTCGTAGTCCCAGAAGTACGAACCCTCGGCCCCGGCGACAGCGAGCGGGTCGATGAGCTCCTGTGCCGACCAGGAATGGAAGACATGCTTCCGGTCGGCGTCCTTCACGGCGTCCTTCGCGGCGGCGAGGTCGTGGGCTTCTGCGTTCATGAAACGAGAGTAGTTGTCCACGATGTGGAATAGGGGCCGCATGGACCGGATGGGCTCGCAATTTACCGCATTGTGGAATCTAATTTCCGAGATATGAAATCAAGGCGCAGGGTGGCAGGTGCCGGCCGCCCTAGGATTGACAGCCCCGGGTAGGGGTACATGCGGCGCGGAGAGGCGCGGAGACGGGAGGCCCTGTGGCCGAGCAGACGCGGAGGCTTGTTCTCGGCGGCGCCACGCGCGGTGTCGTGGGACGGTGCCGGGACTTCACCCGCAAGGCGCTGGCCGACTGGCAGTGGCCGGGCGGGGCGGAGTCCGTCGAGGACGTGCTGCTCCTGGTCTCCGAGGTGATCACCAACGCCTGTCTGCACGGGGGCGGCCCCCGCGAGCTGGTCCTGCGGTACACCCCGGAGCGGCTGCGCGTGGAGGTCAGCGACGACAGCCCCGAACCCCCGAGGCGGCGGCTGCCGGGCGACCGGGCCCTGCCGGGCGGCCACGGGCTGATCGTGCTGGAACGGCTCGCGCGCGGCTGGGGCTGGGTGCCGTCGCCGGACGGCCGGCCGGGCAAGACCGTCTGGCTGGACGTCCCGGCCCGCGACCGCCCCCAGGACCTGCTCTAGCCGAAAACAGGAACTGGACCTCCTCTGGACGACCCTCGGACGGGATCCGGACGCGCTCTGGACCGGTTCCCGGACGGCATCCGTACGTCCCTGGACGGTGACGGGCCTCAGGCGGGTCCGGGACGCCCCCCGGAGGTGTCGTGGCCGCCCGGAGCCGCCGCGCCGTCCCCCGTCTCCGCCTCCTCCGTCTCCGCCTCGGGATCCGTGAGCAACCCGGTGCGCAGCCTTTGCAGGGTGCGGCTCAGCAGGCGTGACACGTGCATCTGGGACAGGCCCAGCCGGTCGCCGATCTCGGACTGCGTCAGCTCCTGCCCGAACCGCAGGGACAGCAGGATGCGCTCGCGCTCGGGCAGGCCGGCCAGCATCGGCTTGAGGGACTCCAGGCACTCGATGCGGTCGTACGCCGCCTCTTCCTCGCCGAGCGACGGGCGGTCCGCGCCCGGGTCCCGATCGCCCTCCTCCTGCGCCGGCGCGTCCAGGGAGCGCACGGAGTACGCGGACGCCGCCTTGCGGCCCTCCGCCAGCTCCTCGGCCGTGACCTCCAGCTGCCCGGCCAGCTCCACGTCCGTGGGCTCGCGGCCGAGCTCCTGCTCCAGGGCGTCGTGCGCCTTGGCCGCGTCGATCCGCAGCTCCTGGAGCCTGCGCGGAACCTTGACGGCCCAGCTGGTGTCCCGGAAGAACCGCTTGATCTCCCCGCTGATCGTCGGCAGGGCGAACGAGGTGAACTCCACCCCGCGCTCGGGGTCGAAGCGGTTGATGGCCTTGATCAGGCCGATGGTGCCGACCTGGACGATGTCCTCCATCGGCTCGCTGCGTCCGCGGAACCGCCGGGCGGCGTACTTCACCAGGCTGAGGTTGAGCTCCACGAGGGTGTTGCGGACGTAGCTGAACTCCGCGCTGCCCTCCTCCAGCTCTGCCAGCCGCCGGAACAGGGACACGGACAGGGCCCTGGCCTCGTGGGTTGCGACGTCTGTGAGGTCTGTACGGTGCATGGCGCTGCGCTCCTCCGACGGAGGCCCCGGTGGTGCCCGGGGGTACTGCTCGTCGCGGTGTCTCAGGGGATATACCCCCACACATCCGTACGTACCCACCCAAACACTCACCGTAGTGCAGTATCAGCGATCTGTCAGCGGCCCTCAGCGGTTTCTCCCCGGCCTGTCAGGGCCCGCGGCCATGGTGACGGCGTCACGAGGGAGCGAACGCCACACGAGGGGGCACCATGATCCAGATCCCGGCCCGCGGGACCCGGCCGGCGGCCATCGCCGCCACCGGGCTCCGCAAGTCCTACGGGGACAAGACCGTCCTCGACGGCATCGACCTGCACGTCCCGGCGGGCACGGTCTTCTCGCTGCTCGGCCCGAACGGCGCAGGGAAGACCACCACCGTCCAGATCCTCTCCACCCTCATCGCCGCCGACGCGGGGCAGGTGTGCGTCGCCGGGCACGACCTGGCCGCCGCGCCCGATTCGGTACGGTCCGCCATCGGCGTCACCGGTCAGTTCTCGGCGGTCGACAAGCTGCTGACGGCGGAGGAGAACCTCCGCCTGATGGCGGACCTGCGCCACCTCGGCAAGGCGGCCGGCCGGCGCCGGGCCGCCGAGCTGCTCGAGGCCTTCGGCCTGGCCGAGGTGGCCCGCAAGGTGGCCATGACCTTCTCCGGCGGCATGCTGCGCCGCCTCGACCTGGCGATGACTCTGATGGGCGGCCCGCAGGTCATCTTCCTCGACGAGCCGACCACCGGCCTCGACCCGCGCAGCCGCCGCGCGATGTGGTCGGTCATCCGCGAGCTCGTCGCCGACGGCGTCACCATTTTCCTGACCACCCAGTACCTGGAGGAGGCCGACCAGCTCGCGGACCGCATCGCCGTCCTCGACGACGGCAAGCTCGTCGCCGAGGGCACCGCGCACGAGTTGAAGCGGCTGGTCCCGGGCGGCCACATCCGCCTGGAGTTCACCGATCAGGCCGGCTTCGAGCGCGCCGCCCGCACCCTCGGCGAGGTCACCCGCGACGAGGAGGCCCTGACCCTGCGCGTCCCCGGCGACGGCGGCGTGCGCTCGCTGCGCTCCCTGCTCGACCGGCTCGACGCCCAGGCGATCGAGGTCGGCGGCCTGACCGTGCACACCCCCGACCTGGACGACGTCTTCCTCGCCCTGACCGGGCAGACCCTCCCGACCCAGCACAAGGAGCCCGTGCGATGACCACCACCGCCCTGCACGCCGCCCCCACCGCCCCCGCCGGGCACCTGTTCCGCGACAGCGCCACCATGCTGCGCCGCCAGCTCAAGCACGCCCTGCGCTACCCCGGTCTCTCCCTCGGCACCATCGCCGTACCGGTCATCTTCCTGCTGCTCTTCGTGTACGTCCTCGGCCGTCCGCTCGCCGCGGGCATCGGCACGGGCACCGACTACATCAACTACCTCGCCCCCGGCATCCTCCTGATGACCGTGTCCGCCGCCTCCACGGCCACCGCCGTCTCCGTCTGCTCCGATCGCACCGAGGGCATCGTCGCCCGCTTCCGCACCATGGCCATCTCCCGCTCCTCGATCCTCGTCGGTCACGTGGTCGGCAGCATCATCCAGACCATGATCAGCGTCGGCATCGTCATCGGGCTCGCCCTGCTGATGGGCTTCCGCCCGAACGCCGGACCCGCCGGCTGGCTCGCGGCGCTCGGCCTCATCACCCTGCTCACCGTCGCCGTGACCTGGCTGGCCGTCGCGCTCGGCACGCTCGCCAAGAGCCCCGAAGGCGCCAGCAACATCGTCACGCCGCTGGCCCTGCTGCCCTTCATCGGCAGCGCCTTCGTCCCGACCGACTCCATGCCCGTCGTCGTCCGCGCCTTCGCCGAACACCAGCCCTTCACCCCGGTCATCGAGACCATCCGGGCCCTGCTCATGGACACTCCCGTCGGAGCCGAGGGGATCGCCGCCGTCGCCTGGTGTGCGGGGATCACCGTCGCCGCCGGCCTGTGGGCGAACAAGCTGTTCAACCGGCGAGCGTGACCCGCGCCAGCTCCCGTACGTCCTCCATGGACCCCGCACTCCCGCCACGCGCCGCCTCGGCGAAGTACTCCTCGTACTTCTCGCCGAGCGCGGCGCGCGCCGCGTCCTCCACCCGCTGCGCGTCGGGACGCGAACGGTCGGGCCCGCCCCGCACCGCCAGGGCCCTCGCCAGCAGCCGCGCCGCCTCCTGGGGCCGCTCCCGCCGCACCGCCTGATCCGCCACCCCGACCAGCACCTGGGCGACCGTCGGAGCGTGCAGGGAGGCCAGCGCCAGCTCCAGGGCCTGCGCCCGGTGGGCGCCGGCCGTTGCCAACGCGCCCTCCGCGGCGTCCAGATGTCCGAGGGTGTCGAGCAGCAGCGCGTGGAACACCTGATGGACCGCGACCCCGCGGATCCACTCCCGGGCCCGTGCCACCTCGGCGCGCGCCTGCGCCCGGTCCCCGCTCCAGCGGGCCAGGTCCGCCCGGCCGTGCGCCGTCGTGGCGCGCGCCTCGGGCCAGCCCGCCGCCAGTGCCTCCCGCTCCGCCCGTGCCATGGCAGCGGCGGCGGCCGCCGGATCCCCGGCCAGCCAGTACAGCTGGGCCTGCTTGACCCGCGCGTGCAGCTGCTCCTCGACGCCCCCGATCTCGCCGATCACCGCGATGGCCTCCTCGTAGTGGCCCAGCGCGGCCCCGAAGTCACCGCGCTGCGCGACCAGATCGGCCAGTACGGTCAGCGCGAAGGAGATGCCCCAGCGCTCCCCGAGCCCCCGGAAACCGGTCAGCGCCTCCACGATGTCCGCTTCCGCCTCGGCGGGCGGGCCGCCCGCCCCGAGCCGGGTCCGCGCGCCGCCCAGCAGGGCCTGCGCCCGTACCCAGGGGTCCTCGTCCGTCAGCAGCGCCTCCCAGGCGCCGCTCGCCCCGTCGGCGCGCAGCAGCCGGTCCAGCGGCTCCAGGAACCGCACCACCGGATGCCGGCTGCCCGTCCGTTGCGCGAGGAGCAGCCCCTGGCCCAGCACCTCCGCGGTCTTCCGGTCGTCGCCGAGGCCGGCCGTCGCGAACAGCACGGCCAGCGCGCAGGCCAGTGCGCGGCTCTCCTCGTCGTGCGCCGACTGGGGCTCCCCGTCCGGCAGTGGCAACGCCAGGGCCTGCGCCGAGAGTTCGGCGCCCTCCGCCTTGCGGCCGCTGAGCCACCAGTACCATCCGCTCGCCGCGACCAGCCGTACGGCCTCCTGCGCCTCGCCCGCGGCGATGGCGCCGCGCAGCGCCGCGTTGAGGTTGTCGTGCTCCCCGGCGAGCCGCGCGAGCCACTCCAGCTGTTCGGCCCGGCGCAGGCAGGGGTCGGCCGTCCATGCCAGCCGTGTGAAGTACGCGGCGTGCGCCTGCCGGATCCGCTCCTGCTCCCCGGCCTGCGCGAGGCGCTCCAGACCGTAGGCCCGGATCGTCTCCAGCATCCGGTAGCGCCCGTCGTCCGCCGTCACCAGCAGGGACTTGTCGGCGAGCGAGGTGAGCAGGTCCAGTACCCCGTACGCCTCGACGGGTCCGCCCGCACACACCGCCTCGGCGGCCTCCACGGTGGCGCCGCCCGGGAAGGCGGCCAGCCGGCGCAGCAGCGCCCGCTCCGCGTCCGTGAGCAGGTCCCAGCTCCAGTCGACCACCGCGCGCAGCGTCTGGTGCTGGCGCGGAGCCGTCCGCGCTCCGCCGGTCAGCAGCCGGAACCGGTCGTCGAGCCGGGCGGCCAGCTGCCCGGCGCTCATCGTGCGCAGCCGGGCCGCCGCCAGCTCGATGGCGAGCGGCATCCCGTCCAGCGCCCGGCAGATCCGGATCACCTCGGGAGCCGTCTCCTCGGTGACCGCGAAGCCCGGACGGGCCGCGGCGGCACGGTCGTTCAGCAGCCGGACCGATGCGTACGCCATGGCCTGTCCGGCGTCGGCGCCCTGGGGCGGCAGGGCCAGCGGGCGCACCGGCCACAGGGCCTCCCCGGTGAGCCCGAGCGGCTCCCGGCTGGTCGCCAGGACGTGCAGTCCGGGGCATTCGCCCAGCAGCCGGCCGGCCATCGTGGCGGCCGCCTCGATCAGGTGCTCGCAGTTGTCCAGCACCAGCAGGGCGCTGCGGGTGCGCAGCGCGGAGGCGAGCCGGTCCAGCGGGTCGCCCGCCGCCGGCGCCGGCTCCCGCAGGCCCAGCGCGGTCAGTACGGCCTGCGGTACGTCGGCCCCCGCGCTCAGCGGCGCCAGTTCGACCAGCCAGACGCCGTCGGGGAACCGGCCGAGCAGTGGGCGGGCGCTCTGCAGGGCCAGCCGTGTCTTGCCGGCGCCGCCCGGCCCGGTGAGGGTGGTGAGCCGGAACCGTCCGATCAGGGCCTCCACTCCGGCGAGGTCCTCGTCCCGGCCCAGGAAACTCGCCAGCGGGGCACGCAGGTTGGTCGGCGATGCGGTGTCGGGACCTTCCGGTGGGTCCGCGTCCGCGTCCGCGTCCGCGGCCGGAGCGGGCCCGGGTCCGGTGAGTGCGGCGGCGGCCCGTGCGCCGGCCGCGGGCGGGGTGGTCAACTCGCCGCGCAGCACGGCGGTGTGCAGCGCCGACAGCTCGGGTGACGGGTCGGCGCCGAGCTCCTCGGCAAGGACCTCGCGGGCCCTGCCGTACGCCGCCAGCGCCTCGGCGGGCCGGCCGGCGGCGACGAGGGCGCGCATCAGCGCGCCGACGAGCCCTTCCCGCAGGGGGTGTTCGGCGACGAGCGCGGTCAGTTCACCGGTCAGCTCCCGGGCGCGCCCGACCCGCAGATCGGCTTCGATGCGGTCCTCCAGGACCGCCATGCGCAGCTCGGTGAGCCGGGCCACCGGCGCCCGGAAGAAGCCGGAGGCGGCCACGTCCAGCAGCGCCGGCCCGCGCCACAGCCCGAGCGCCTGCCGCAGCAGCGCCGCGGCCTCGCCCGGGTCGGAGGCCAGGGCGCCGCGTCCGGCCGAGGCCAGCCGCTCGAAGCGGACCACGTCCACCTCGTCCGGCTCGAGGACGAGGCGGTAGCCCGCCGGATGCGAGGCGACCTCCACACCGGGCAGCGAACGGCGCAGCCGGGACACCAGCGCCTGCAGGGCGTTCGCGGCGCCCATCGGCGGATCGTTCTCCCAGATCCCGTCGATCAGCAGGTCGGACGCCACCACCCGGCCCGGTTCCAGGGCCAGCAGGATCAGCAGCGTCCGCAACCGCGCCCCGCCGACCCCGATGCCGCCCCCGTCTTCGCCCCGCACTTCCAGGGCCCCCAGCATCGAAATGCGCATGGCGCCATTCTGCGGGAGGCCCGTTCGGCCGAAGCGGGGGGTGGGGAGCGGGAGTTATCTGTCCGAGTAGCTGAAGTCGCCGACGGTCCAGGCGCTCACGTCCTTGACGGCGATCCGGTACATGCCGCCGGTTTCGGGGATGCCCAGGGTGCCCTGGAGGATGCGCGCCACGTGGAAGTGCAGGTGCGAGGGCGCCGCGGTGGCGGGCTCGGTCCGGCCCGCGGGTCCGGATCCTCGGAAGACCTCGGCGAACGGGGCCAGCTGGTCGGAGTCCTGGAGCACCTCGGCGACGCGCTGGCGCCAGACGCGTTCCGGGGCGAGGCGGCCGGTGATGACGGCGCCGTGGACGACGACGGTCAGGGACATCTGATTGGTTCGCTCCGACTCGACCATGGCAGCGAGATCGATGAGCAGGTCGTCAGGGGTCGACATGGGCGGGACTCTAGCAAGCGCGGACGCCGATGGCCCCCCGCGCCAGGTCAGCGCCCCGGGGTCGCCGTGCCCGAGCCATGGGACGACGCACGAGCCGGGGCCCGCACCTCATGGTGCGGGCCCCGGCTCGTGTGCGCGTCAGCGTCAGGCGGGAACGATGTTCTCGGCCTGGGGGCCCTTCTGGCCCTGCGTGACGTCGAACGTAACCTTCTGGCCTTCCTGAAGCTCACGGAAGCCAGAGGAGGCGATGTTCGAGTAGTGGGCGAAGACGTCAGCGCCGCCGCCCTCCTGCTCGATGAAGCCGAAGCCCTTTTCCGCGTTGAACCACTTCACGGTGCCAGATGCCATATGAATTCTCCTTTGGGGCAGTGCCCGGAATCGCACTGTGCGAAAGCCGGCGTCGCCGCGATGATTGCCCCGACCGGAAACTTCGCCGGTAAATAAAAAGAGCGCCCACCGATGATCCGGTGAGAGCACTTGTAAGTTTTTTGGGAACCACAACTGCAACTGACGTCACCGTAGCACAGGGGGAGCGTCGTGAGCAGGAAAACTCCTCATTCTGCAACGGCTGGAACAGATAACCGTCTGCGGAAGTCATATAAGCGATGCCGGCGATTCAAGAATTTCCGCGTGCGCGGGGTGATGAGGCGTGGGGTGATGAGGCGGACCCCCGCCGAGGGTACGGAGGAAGGCGAGTGTGGTGCGCGGCAGCTCCGCGGCCCGGCCCGTCGTATAAGAGGGGTAGTCGTCATCGTCGAGACGCTCGGCGAGCAGGGATTTCTCATGGCTCACTCACGACACGCCAACCCCGCGGGCAGCCATGTCTACTCCGCCCATGGCAGATTTTCTCCGGCATTGTCCTTTCGAGTGCTGCGCCGCCCGCAGCAGTTTTTCTCGGGGCCTGCGCCGGTTCACCCGGCCGGCAGGACTCCCGAGGCGTCACGGGTCCTCGCCTCCCTCCGCAGGCTCCCGCCTGCGCACCCCGACCCGTACGGCCCCGAAGAGGACCTTGGCGACCACCCCGACCACGATCAGGTCGGCGGCCATCTGCACCGTGGTCAGGGCGCGGCCGGGCCCGGTGGTGGGCGCGATGTCCCCGAACCCCACGGTGGCGAACACCGCGACCGTGAAGTACAGGGCGTCGGTCCGGTCCAGCGGCTCGGTGAACGATTCCGGCGCCTCCTGTGCGAGGACGAAGTAGGTGGCCGAGAACAGCACCAGGAACAGCGGCACGGCCGTGGCCATTGCCTCGACGGCCCGCAGCCGCGGATACTCCGCACGGGTGATGGCCGCGGCCTGCCAGGCGACCAGCCACCCGAACAGCCCCAGGCCGGCCACGAGCGTGACGACCGTGCGCACACCGAATCCGCGGTCGAGGGGGGCCAGGTAGAACAGCGCGGTGATCAGGGCCGTCCAGGTCAGCGACCGGAGCGCATGAGCGGCCAGGACGCGTCGGCGGTGGCGGGCTGCGGTGCGTTCCATGGCTTCAGGAGAACGGTCCGCAACCCGCCCCGCGACCGCAGCGCGCCGCCGCGGACCGTGGTGGACGGGTGACGCCTCGGCGTGGGCGGAGGCTCCGGCGTTGCGGGCCGCCCCCGTGGCCCCCAGGATGGGCGCGATCCCGTCCGCCTCCGCAGTCAGGAGTGTTTCCCATGCTGGAGCGCAAGCTGCGCAAGGACCGCACCGAAGTCACCTTCGTCCTTCCGGCGGACACGCCGCCCGGGCCGGTGAGCGTGGTCGGCGACTTCAACGGATGGCAGCCCGGAACGCACACCCTCAAGCCGCGCAAGGACGGGAAGCGGGCCGTCACGGTCGAGCTGCCGAGCGAAAGCGCGCACTCCTTCCGGTACCTGGCCGCCGGCGACTACTGGTTCAACGACGAGAGCGCCGGGGACCAGGACGGCCCCAACAGCCGCCTGCACACGTGAGGACACCGTGACGGCGGAGCCGCTCCGGCGCCTGGCCGTCCTGCGGCACGCCAAGTCCGCCTGGCCGCCGGACGTGCCCGACGCCGAACGGCCGCTCGGCCCGCGCGGGCTGCGCGACGCCCCGGCCGCCGGCCGCTGGCTGCGCGGGGCGGGCTGGGTACCGGACCGCGTCCTGTGCTCGCCCGCGCGCCGCACCCGCCAGACCTGGGACCTCGTCGCGGCCGAGTCCGGGATCACCGCACCGGTCACGTACGAGGAACGGGTCTACGGCGCGAGCACCGAGGAACTGCTGGACCTCGTACGGGAGACCCCCGCGCAGGTGCGGACGCTGCTGCTCGTCGGGCACAACCCGGGCGCGCAGGAGCTGGTCCTGCTGCTCGCCGGCGAGGGGGACGGCCGGGCGCTGGAGCAGGCCCGTACGAAGTTCCCGACGTCGGCCGTCGCGGTACTGGACCTGCCCGGGCCCTGGTCGTCGCTGGCGCCGGGCGCCGCCCGGCTGACCGCACTCGCCGTGCCGCGGGGCGCCGGGCCCTGAGGCGGCGGGCCCTCAGCCGGCGGGCCCTGAGGCGGCGGGGAGCGAGGGCGGGGGCCGACCCCGCTACTCCCCGATGCGTACCAGCGCGAGCGTGATGTTGTCCGGGCCCCCGGCTTCGATGGCCGCCTTCCAGAGCTCGTAGGCGGCCTTCCCGTCGTCGTGCACCCGCAGCAGGTCGTCGATGGCCTCGTCGGGCACCGGGTCGGTCAGCCCGTCGCTGCACACCAGGTAGCGGTCACCCGTGGACAGCGGGAAGTCCGCCACGTGGGGGGTGATCGCGCGGTGCTCGCGGCTGCCGCCGAGCACCTGGGTGACGGCCGAGGTGGTGCGGCGGCCCGGCGGCGGGGGCGGGCTGTCGTCCACGCTGAGCTGGTGCAGCCCGTCCGCGTTCGCCCGGAACACCTTGCTGTCACCGACGTTGAAGGCCAGCAGCGATTCCCCCAGGACGAGGGTGCCGGCGACCGTGGTGCCCATGGAGGTCAGGTCCGGGCGGCCTTCGGCGGCCGCGTACACCGCGCGGTTGCAGACGTCCAGCGCGTCGCGGACGGCCTGGCCGCCGTCCAGCGAGGGGCCGAGCACGGACAGCTCGCGGACCACCAGCTCGCTGGCGACCTCGCCGGCCGGCTGCCCGCCGAGTCCGTCGGCGACCGCGACGACGAGCGGTCTGCCGAGGGGGAACACGAGCGTCTGCGGGCTCTCGGTCGCGGTCCCGCACAGCGTCCACGGTCCGATGACCAGGCTGTCCTCGTTGTGATCACGGATGAGCCCCGTGTGGCTCAGGGCGGTCACGGCTATGTACGGCACCTCGACGTCCCGCCTCTCGCCTCTCGGCCTCTCGGCTCACCACGACGGCAGACGCTGTCCCTGCCCCCCATTGTCACGCCGCTCGGCATGCGGCGCGTGACCTGCCGGAGCAGGCTGGTCCTGGAACCCGAGGAAAGGACTGCGATAGATGTTCGCGAGGCTGAGCACCTACCAGGGATCACCGGTTCCCGCGGAGGGGGACCTGACCACGCATTCGGAGGCGATCGTCCAGCAGGTCCAGGACCTCCCCGGCTTCCGGGGCGTGTACTACCTCGTCGACCGCGCCTCGGGCAAGGCGACCTCGCTGACCCTGTGGGACGACGAGGGGACCATGGCGGCGAGCGAGGAGCAGACCACCCGGATCCGCGAGGAGACGGCACGGCGGGAGGGCCAGCGGATCGTCTCGGTCGAACGCTTCGAGGTCGGCTTCAGCCAGCTCCGGCCCTAGGCAGCGCCGCCATGCCCCGGCGCACGGCCGTACGACAGCTGCTCGAGGAGTACGGACAGACCCATGCGGAGGAAGCGGGGATCCGGCTGCGGAACACACCGGCGCCGCTCTACCGGCTGCTGACGCTGTGCGTCCTGTTCGCCGTGCGCATCAAGGCCGACATCGCGGTGGCCGCGGCGCGGGAGCTCTCCGCGGCGGGGCTGCGCACGCCGCGGGCCATGGCCGCGGCCCGGTGGCAGGACCTGGTGGACGCCCTCGGGCGGGCCCACTACGTCCGCTACGACGAGAGCACGGCCACCGCCTTGGGCGAGGGGGCCCGTTTCGTGCTCGACCGCTACCGCGGAGACCTGCGGCGACTGCGCGAGGAGGCCGCCGGGGACCCGGAGCGGATCCGCGCGCTGCTGCAGGAGATCCCCAGGATCGGGCCGGTGGGGGCGGACATCTTCTGCCGAGAGGCACAGGGCCTGTGGCCCGAGCTGCGCCCGTCGTTCGACCGCCGCGCCCGCGAGGGGGCCGCCGGGCTGGGCCTGCCTGCCTCCCCCGAGCAGCTGGCGGCCCTCGTCGACGCCGCCGAACTGCCCAGACTGGCGGCGGCGCTGGTCCGCGCCGACCTCGCCCGGCCCTCCGCACGTACGAAGCAACGGGAGTCCCCATGAGCCAGACAGGACTGACAACGACACGGACAGGACGGGCAGGGCACACGAGGAACGCGAAGCCCGCCCCGGAGTCCCCGCCCTTCCCGCCGGACCCGCGCCCCCGCCCCGCCCGTCCGGCCCAACCCTTCCCCCCGGACCCCCAGGCGCCGAGGCCGACCCGCGAACCCGGCCCCGCCCCCACCCCCGCACCCTCGCCCACACCACCCGGACCGAGCCGCGGCAGTCAGCCGGGCTCTGGACCTCGCCGCGGAGGGCTCCCGCGGCCGGGCGCCGGCGTGTCCACGGTGAGGGGGAGGCGGAGGGTGCCGCGGACGGCGGGGTAGCTGCGGGTAGCTGCGGTGTTCCGCGCCCCGCGCAGCGAGCGCGGAGCGCTACCGCGACCGCGCGGGCGGCTTCCGCGGACGCGCCGGAGCCCGGCCGGGGGACTGGGACCGGCCGGGCTCTGGACGTGTGGAGGAGACTGCTCCTGGGGTCAGAGCCTCTCGTCGTGCAGGTCCTCCTCGCGCAGCAGGTCGTCCTCGCGGCCGCGCGAGGTCTCCTGCCGGCCCTTCTTCTGGCCCTGCTCGCGGGACGACTTGCCCGGCTGGGCGTGCGCGGGGTCTCCGGCGCGCTGGTGTTCCTGGGGCTCGCGGCTCTTGCCCGGCTCGTGACGCTTGTCCTGCATACCGCCCATGACGGCGACTCCTTCGGATGTGTGGGGACGGATTCCCCACCGACACGCTGGCACGCACCGTGACAACGCGCATCATTTCGGCTACGGATCGTGGCACGCGGGTGACGGGGAGGTGGGGGAGGTCAGGCCGCCGCCCGCGCCCCCGCGCGGCTCCGGGTCCCCTGCGGTACGACGCGCCGGCGCCGGGACGGCATGCCCACGGTCGGGTTGGCGACGCTCCAGGCCGCGCCCTTGCAGATCAGCTCCTTGTAGCGGGCGGCCAGGCGGCCCGTCAGGGCCCGGTCGACCGCCCGGTCGTCGGCGGTGACGAACTGGATCAAGCCCTCCGTGCGGCCGAGGGAGATGCACTGCTGGGCGTAGCGGATGGGCACGCGGGGGACCTTGGTGCCGGCGAGGCGGGCGGCGAGGGCGTCGGCCGCCTGCCAGGCCATGGGCACGCCCGAGGCGCAGGACATCCGCAGGGGCTTGCCGCCCGGGCCGATCGCCATCGCCGCGTCGCCCACGGCGTACACGTCCGGGTGGGAGGCCGAGCGCATCGTGCCGTCGACCACGATCCGGCCGCCGTCGGTGAGTTCCAGCGTGGTGGCCCGGGCGATCGGGTGGACGGCGAAGCCGGTGGTCCACACCGTGACCTCGGCGGGGATGGCCCGGCCGTCGGCCGTCACCACGCCGTCCGCCTCCACGGCGGTGACGGCGGTGTGTTCGTGGACCGTGATGCCGAGCTTGTCCACCACCTTCCGCAGGTGGGCGCGGCCCTTCTCCGAGAGCCAGTCGCCGAGGGCGCCGTGGGCGGCCAGGGCGACGTGGAGGTCCGGGCGGGCCTCGGCGATCTCGGTCGCGGCCTCCAGGCCCGTCAGGCCGCCGCCGACCACGACCACGGGCCGGCCGGCCTCCAGGGCCGCCAGGCGTGCGCGCAGGCGCACGGCGCCGGCGCGGCTGGAGATCTCGTGGGCGTGTTCGGCGGTCCCGGGGACACCCCCGTCGTCCCAGCCGCTGCCGAGGGCGTAGACCAGCGTGTCGTACTCCAGTTCCTCGCGCTCGGCGCCGTGCACGGCGGTGACCGCCACCGTCTTGCGGTCCACGTCCACGGCGGTGACCTTCGCGAGCTTCAGTTCCACGCCCGTGCCCGCGAACATCTCGGAGAACGGCCGGGGCCGCAGGTCCTGGCCGGCCGCGAGCTGGTGCAGCCGGACGCGCTCGACGAAGTCGGGCTCGGGGTTGACGAGGGTGATGGCGACGTCCTCGCGGTGCAGCCGCTTGGCGAGGCGGCCGGCGGCGACGGCACCGGTGTAGCCGGCTCCGAGGACGACGATGCGGTGCTCCATGTCCGTGCTCCTGTCTGGGCGGGGGCTGCCGTGGTCCGGCGTGGTTGCGCCCCTTGAACCGGACAGCCCCCCGTTCCCTGACAGGATCCAGACGTGACCTGCGTCACACCCTCGTCAGAGGGTGTGGAGCGGGGCTCCGTGGTCCTCGGCGGCCCACTGCTCGCTCGCGCGGACCAGCTTGTCGGGGTTGACCTGGCTGCGGACCGCGGCGATGCCCGCCGCGGTGACCTCCAGGCAGGTGATCGCGACGACCCGGCCGTCCACGACCGCGACGATGGCGGGCCCGCCGTTGGCGGTCGTGGCGTAGATCTCGGGCACGCCGCCGACGAGGGCCCGCTTGGCCGGCGCGGGCTTGAACAGGCCGCGCAGGAACGTGGCGACCGCGATCGCGCCCTCGAACGCCTTGGCGCGGGCCGGGACCTTCCCGCCGCCGTCGCCGACCGAGACGGCGTCCTGGGTGAGCAGGCGTACGAGGGGTTCGGTACGGCCACTGGTCGCCGCGGCCAGGAACTCCTCGACGATCCTGCGGGCGGCGGCCTCGTCGATCTCGGTGCGCGCCTTGCCGTCGGCGATGTGCTTCTTGGCCCGGTGGTAGGTCTGCTGGCTGGCGGCCTCGGTGATCTCCAGGATCTCGGCGATCTCCCGGTGCGGGTAGTCGAAGGCCTCGCGCAGCACGTACACCGCCCGCTCGCCCGGCGACAGGCGCTCCAGCAGGACGAGGACGGCGTACGACACCGATTCGCGCTGCTCGGCGGTGCCGGCCGGGCCGAGCATCGGGTCCCCGGCGAGCAGCGGCTCGGGCAGCCACTGCCCCACGTACCTCTCGCGCCGGGCCCGTGCCGAAGTGAGCAGGTTGAGGCACCAGTTGGTCAGCACCTTCGTCAACCAGGCCTCGGGCACCTCGATCCGCGCGACGTCGGCGGCCTGCCAGCGCAGGAACGTCTCCTGCACGGCGTCCTCCGCCTCACTGGCCGAGCCGAGCAGCCGATAGGCAAGGGCCTCCAGCCGGGGCCTCGCAGTCTCGAACCGGTCCACGTCACTCATGATCAGGGCCATACCCGCGATCCTAGGCGCCGCTCGGCCATGGCCCCAGGGGATGCGGGCCCGGCGTGCGACCCGGATGCGCGCCGACGGCGAGTGGCGGCGCAGGCGTCACAGCTGCTGGATCAGCTGCCGGAGCTTGGTGCTGGAGACGTGCACCGTGTACGGGAGGTAGACGACCTCGACTCCGACCGAGGCGAAGTCGCGTTCCCATTGCTCGCCCCGGGGGGTGCCGCGCCAGTCGTCGCCCTTGAACAGGCGGTGGAAGCCGACCTCCTGCCAGGCGTCCATCTTCTCGAGGGTGTGGTCGACGATCGCCTCGTCGACGTAGTCCATGGAGCGGACGATGTCGAGGCGTTCCTTGAGGGGGATGACCGGGGGGCGGCCCTTGTGGCAGGAGGCCTCGTCGGTCAGGACTCCGGCCACGAGGCGGTCGCACTGGGCGCGGGCGTGCCTGAGCAGGTTGAGGTGACCGATGTGGAAGAGGTCGAAGACGCCTGACGCGTAACCGATGATCTGAGACACGAGGGTCCTCCGGGTGGTGCGGTCGCGGTCAGATGATACGGATGGTCAGACTGGCAGAGATCTTGCACCATCCGTGTTGCCTGGTAAAGCCTTGATCACATGCTGGGGATGACAGGGATCGGCCCGGGAGGGTGATCCTCCCGGGCCGATGCCGCCGGATCGCGACCGGGTCGCGCTGTGGTCAGCCGATGGACCAGCCGAAGGCGCCGCCGACGGCCGGGAGGCCGTTCTGGCCCGGCTGGTGGGTGGTCACCGTGCCGGGGTTCCCGGTCCGTCCGGCAGTGGCGTTGCCCCACGGGAGGGCGTAGGCCGCGCCGAACGAGGGGGTGTGGGGTACGCCGATGTGCAGCGCCGAGGTGGTGGCTCCGAGGTGGGCGCCGATGGCGTGGCCGGCTGTCGGGGTGCCGCCGAGGCCGGAGGTGTCACCTGCCTGGATCCACTGGTCGGTGTCCCCGGGGGTGCCGAGCGGGTTGAAGGTCTGCACCGCGCCCGCGTCCGCGGCTCCGCCGATGTCCTTGCCCGGAATGCCGACCGCGAGGACGAGGGTCGACGCGGTGGCGGGTGCGTCGGGGGAGAGGTTGGCGAGGGTCAGGCTCTGGCCGAAGTGGTCACCGGCCGCGGCCACTCCGGCCACGTTGGCGGCCTCGGCGTTGATCGAGGCGGTCCGGGTGACCGCGCCCGCCCCGGTGATGCGGAAGGTGTGGACGTGGCCGGCCTGGTCGACGGGCGCCGAACCGACCGTCAGGCCTTCGCCGGGCGAGCCGACCGCGACGACGGTGTCGGTCGCAGCGCTCGCGCCGGACGGTACGTAGGCGACGGCGGCGAGGGAGCCTGCGAACCGGTCACCGGTCTCCGCCAGGCCGCCGACGATGGTGTCGTTCTGGTTGAGACCGAGGACGGGGGTGGGCAGGCCGTCGGCGGTCAGCTGGTGCGTGAACACCTGGAGGCTGCCGGCGTCGGTCTGGGCGCCGATGCCTTCGTTGGGGGAGCCGATGACGATGTGGTTGGCGGAGGCGGCGATGGTCGAGCCGAACCGGTCGCCGGTCTCGTTGTCGCCGTCCACGCCGGGCTTGTTCTGGTCGGTGGCCACGTTGGTGGTCCCGCGCAGGTAGTAGACGATGCCGGTGTCCTGGACGGTGCCGAGGTCCTCGCCGGGTACTCCGATCAGAAGGTACGGCTGGCCCTGCGCGGTGTGGCCGGCGGCGACGGCGTGGCCGAAGCGGTCCCCGGCCTCGGGCGTCGAGGACTTGATGGCGCCCTCGCCCGTGCCCTGGATCAGGTTCAGGGCGGCCTTGCCGGTGGACAGGCCGCTGGCGGCGCCGTAAAGGACGTTGACGGCGCCGGCGTCCGCGGCGGCGCCGATGTCCTCGCCCGGGATGCCGACGACGAGGTCGCTGCAGCCGTCCTCGTCGTGGTCGAAGGTGGCCAGGTTCTCACCGAAGGAGTCGCCGGCTTCGGCGTCGCCCGGGATGGCGGCGAGGTCCTGGTGGAGCTCGGCGGTGCCCTTGCCGCCGCCGTAGATCACGCGGACCACGCCGGCGTCGGCCTGGCCGCCGACGGCAGCCTTGGGGTCACCGACGACGGTGTCCTCGATGGTGTCGCAGTTGAGGTCGGTGAAGCGGGGGCGCGGCGGCGGCTTCGGGAGGTCGATCCGGAGCCGGGGGGTGACCGCGCCGGTGTAGGTGATGGGCGTGCCGCTGTCCTTCAGCAGGGCCTCCAGCTCGGCGAGGGTCTTGCCGGGGTGGGCCTGGCGGAGGATCGCGAGGGCACCGGCCACGTGCGGGGCGGCCATCGAGGTGCCGTTCTTGGAGGCGAACCCGCCGCCGGGGACGGAGGAGACGATGCCGGTGCCGGGCGCGAGCACGTCGAGCAGCGGGCCGCGGTTGCTGAAGGTGGAGAGCTGGTCGTCATCCGTGGTGGAGCCCACCGTGAGGGCGGAGGGCACGCATCCGGGGGCGTTGACCGCGTTCGCATAGCCGTTGTTGCCGGCCGCGACGACGGTGGCGACGCCCTGGCTGAACAGGGTGTCGATGATCGGCTTGCGGGGGTCCGCGGCACACGCGGCGGTCCAGCGGCCGCCGCCCAGGGACATGTTCGCGGCGATCACGTTGGTGCCGGCGCTCTTCATCGCCGCGACCTTCTCCAGCGCCTTGATCTGCGAGCTGGTGAAGCTGAGGACGCAGGGGCTGGCGCCCGGCCCGCAGTAGGAGTCGGAGGTGAACTTGGAGAAGACCTGCATGGCGATGATGTCCGCGCCGGGGGCGACACCGCGGGTCGGAGCTCCGGTCACACCGGCTCCGTTGCCCGCGGCGATGCCGGCGACGTGGGTGCCGTGGGAGCAGCCGGTACCCACGGTGGTGCACGGGCCGCTGTCGGCGTCGGCGCTGCCGGGGCCCTCCTGTTCGGCCGCGCCGTTCGGGCACAGGCTGGTGGCGCCGTAGGCGGCGTCGGTGACGGAGAAGCACGCCTCCGCCTTGACCCGGCCGGCCAGGAACGGGTGCCCGGTCGCGACGCCGGTGTCGAGGATCGCGATGGCGCTGCCGGCGCCGGTCTTCCCGGCGGCGACGGCGGCGTCGCTGCCGATCTTGGCGGTGGACTCGTTCAGCGTCGGTTCGACCGGGATGTCCTCGCTGACGCTGACGACACCCGCCATGGTGCTCAGCGAGTCCAGGCCGGCCCGGTCCACGCGCAGGGTGACCATCGGCAGGGTCTCGTAGGAGACGAGGACTTCACCGGCTTCGGAGGCCGAGGAGAGTTCCGACCGTCCGTCGAGGAGAACGTTGACGCGGACGGTGCCGCCGTCCTGGGTCTCGTCGAACAGCGGCGGGTCGACCGGGCCGTTTTCCTCGGCGAACGCCGGGCTGTAACCGGTCAGGGGGTTGGCGCCGACCGGTATCGCGGTGAGCACCACGGCTGCCGCCGAGGCGGCGAGCGCGACCCGCATGGATCTCTTCACTTCGTGTCTCCATGGAAGGGGAGGGGGGAACGGGGAGGGGGTGTGGCCATCGGGCGCGGGGCGACAGCGCGGCGAAGCCGAAGGGTCAGGCGGGGCCGCAGTCGAGAGCTGCGGGCGGGGGACGTAGGGCCGGGCGGCCGGATGGGTCGGGCGCCCGGCCCCTACGGTGTCCGTCGAACGGTCCGTCGAACGGTCCGTCAGGCGATCCGCCGGAGCGAATCGGCGGGACGATCAGGTGGCGTTGGCGCCGTTCTTCGGGTGCCCGCCGTAGAAGACGCCGAGGTAGTAGCTGTAGGCCAGGTCGTTGCAGGTGCCGCGCTTCCACCAGGCGTAGGCCGGGCAGGTGTTGTAGCGGAGCAGGTTGTAGAACGCGACGTCGGTGGCGATGCCCTTGTTGCGGTCCAGGTAGTAGCTGTAGCCCTTGTAGGTGTTGCCGATGGTTCCGTAGCCGTAGTCGTGCGCGTCGCACGCGGCGCGGAAGTCGAAGCCGGCGGGCCGGTCATACGAGTCGGTGCAGTGGTCGTAGTTGAGACCACGGACCCAGGAGCCGGTGGGCGTCTGCTTCCAGGACGGCCACCTCCAGCCGTAGTGGGCCACCGGGGTGGTGCAGCTGCCCCAGTAGCGGATCCACGACTCCGGGGAGGAGCAGGAGCGCGGGTTGGCCTGCGGGTCGGTGATGTCCCCGCCGATGAAGTTCTCGGAGGGCGGGCTGACCCCGTCGGGCTGCTCCTGGCCGGGCGCGATGGAGCCGGCGTCGGGGACGACGTTGCTGGTCTCGTGGGCCTGCGGGGCGGCGGCGTCGCCGCTGAACGTCAGCTCCCAGCTGCCGCCGTCGCCGCTCGTCAGGGTCGAGAGACGGTCGTCGCCGTCGTAGGTGTAGGAGCTGAGCTCGCTGCCCTCGGCCGGGTTGGTGACTTCGCGGAGTAGACCGGAGGCCTCGTAGGTGTACCGGGCCAGCGTCTGGACGGTCTGGCCGCTGGTGACCGTGATGTCCTTGACCTGGCCGGCCACGTCACCGAGGGTCGTGCCCGCCGCGGTGGTCGCGGTGGCGTAGTTCACGGCGAGGGACTGCGCGGGGGCCTCACCGCGGGCGGGCTCGCTGACCGTGGCGACGCGGCCCTGGGCGTCGTAGGAGACCGCGGTGGGCTTGTACGCCTTGTTGCCGACGCTCGTGACGCGCCAGGTGTCACCGGTGCCGGACACCTGCTTCCAGGTGTAGGTGGGCTTGAGATCGGCCTTCGGGATGGGGTTGCCGTCCGCGCCGACGGGGACGTCGTCGCCCTCGACCGCGGTGGCCAGGTCGATGTTCAGCGTCTCGGTGATGCTCGACTTCATCTCACCGGCGAGGTCGTCCCACGTCACGTTCTCGACCAGGGTCGAACCGTCGGCCGCCGTGTAGGTGTTGATGCTGCCGCCGCCGGGACCGTCCATGGACTCGGTCAGCTCGTAGCGGGTGGACGCGCTGCTGTCCAGGTCGGTGGTGGTGATCGACCCCGAGTCCTGGACCAGCTTGCGGTTCAGCTGGCCACCGACGAACTCGGCTTCCCAGCTGGGACCGAAGACTCCGAGATCGGAGCGGGTCGCCGGTGCGTCCTGGGCCTGTGAGATCCCCTGCGCCTGGCCGGTGATGGTGTGCGTACGGCCCATGAGGCCGACCGCGACGTCGTTCTCGAAGACCTGGTAACTGTCGGTCTCGGACTGGTACATGCCGGGGCCGATGTTCTGGATCTCACCCGCGGCGAGGGGCGCGCTGGGCACCTCTTCGGCGGAGGCCGAGAACTGCTGCGGAAGCAGCATGGCCATGGACATCGCGGCCACGATGGGGAGCGCGGATCTGCGCACGATAAGCCTTTCGGTGGAAGGTCGGGCGGGTGGGGAAGTCTGCGGCGGTGCTTGCGGGCAGGGCTCTGCCTACGGGCATGGCTGTGCCCCGGGCACGGCAGGTGAGGGCGTGGAGACGGGGGTGGGGTCCGGGCCTGTCGACCGCACCCGGAAGGGGTCGGGCCGGGCGGGCGCGGGCAGTTGGGGTCCTGCGGCGCGGTCAGGCGCGGTGCTGCGGCGTGGGCGCGCGGTCAGGCGCGGTGCTGCGGCGTGGGGGCGCGGTCAGGCGCGGTCAGGCAACCCGGGCCGGGAGGTCCGTTCGGGCCGGCCGGTCCTGCAGGTCACGTCGATCGGGGAGACCGGGTCGGTCGAGTCGATCGGAAAGTATGTGTCGGTCCGTTCGGCGGGACCGTGCCGCCTCGGCGAGGCGTTCGGTCCAGTCGCGTACCGATGCGGAGATGTGGGGCGTGGCCCGGGCGGTGGCTGCCATCCGGTTCCACAGGTCTTCGTCGCACCACTGGCCGAACCGCCGGTGGGCGTTCTGCCAGGAGACGGGAAAGGACTTCGGCAGTGCGCGCCAGGATTCGCCGCTCACCAGGACGTACAGGACCGCGGCGAACACGGCCTCCTCGTCCGCCCTGCGGGTTCCGCCCCCCTGGGGTCGGTCCGTACCGGTGGTGAGCAGGTGCCGCGCGAGCGGCCAGAGGACCATCGGTGACAGCCACGAGAATCGGCCGGTGGTCCGGTGAAGCGCTCCCCGGCGGGCCGGTGCGGTCACCCCCAGTGCCTCGTGGGCCCTGTTCGCGCCGAACCGGAGGCCGGCGGTCAGCTGTCCGCTCCGTCAGCGGTCAGCGGGGCGGAGTCCCAGCGCCAGTCCGCCTGGTACGTCACACCGTCGGAACCGGTGGATTCCGCGACGGCGCCGGTGACGGCTCCCGCGAGGAGCGTGGTGGCGGTGACGGCAACGAGAGTGGCGGCCTTGAGACGGCTGAGCATGATCGAAGTCCCCCCAATGGTGCGGCGTTTCCTGCTGACGTGTTCAAGGTTGCCGCAGGTGAGAGGGGTGATCCAGGGTTTGCCTATGTCCTGGACCCGACATGTCCTACACACGACAGCGTGCGCTCGGGAGCGTCCGTCAGGCCAGTTCGTCGACGACCAGCAGCGGTACCTCGGCCTTCAGCAGCGTCCACGCGCCGACCCCGAGGATCCGGCGCGC
Source organism: Streptomyces sp. NPDC048349 (assembly GCF_040651925.1). Lineage (NCBI taxonomy): Bacteria > Bacillati > Actinomycetota > Actinomycetes > Kitasatosporales > Streptomycetaceae > Streptomyces > Streptomyces sp. NPDC048349. The sequence continues at coordinate 334,555 of NZ_JBEZLA010000001.1, forward strand.
GGCAAGGCGCCAGGCCGCCGCGGCCCAGTATTCGGCGGTGTGCAGATCGGGGGCCCGCAGGTAGAGGGCGACCACCGGGTCGGCCTCCGCACGCACGTGCCGGACGGCCAGTTCGACCGCCGGCTGGGCCTCGGAAAGGGCGGCCTCCACACCGCACGGCAGGTCGCCCGCCCCCGGGGGGGCACTCAGGTGCAGGTGGACCAGATACATGAACCCTCCTGATTCATCGTGTCCTCATCAGACAAGTCCTCGCCTGCGGGACGGAAGCCGACACGTGCGGAGCTGTGGGAACAACCGGCGAGCCGTGATCGCCGCATTCGTCAGATCGGCCGGAAAACTCCGTCCGATTCCGTGTCACCTGCTCTTCGATCATGGCGCCGGGCAAGCTAGCCTGACGCAGGTACGCAGGCCCTTTGAGCTGCGTCGACATGCAGGTCTTCCATGGGGGGGTGGGCGGCTGTGTTCGATCGGCGTGCGCTCGACGACGTGACCGCATCGGTCTACCGAAGCAAACTGGCCTACCCGCAGGACGGTGTTCTGGAGATGGCGCAGCGTCTGGGGCTGACCCCGGACGACGTACGCCACTCACTGACCCTGCTCAGTGAGATGGCGCTGCTGCGCGGCGGCGGTGCCGACGGACAGGGCCGCGCCATCGATCCGCAGCTGGCCCTCCAGCTCCTCCAAGCCCGCCAGCAGGCCGAACTCGCCGCCCAGCAGGAGCGCATGGAGGCGACTCGGGCCGCCGTCGTCGGCCTGATGGCCGAAATCGCCGACTCCTCGTCGCAGGAGTCCTCCAAGGCCGGAGTCCGGTACCTGGACGGCATCGACGCGATTCGGGACCAGATCGAGCTGCTGTCCGCGGAGACCCGCTCCGAGGTGCTGTCGTTCGCCCCCGACTCGCAGATGTCGCAGGCGAGCATCGAGGCGGCCCGCCCGCTGAACCTGCGCAACATCGAGCAGGGCATCGTGATGCGAACCATCTACCTCGACAGCATCCGTCACGACAGCAACGCCCGGGAGTACGCGACCTGGCTGGAGAGCGCCGGGGCCCACATCCGCACCAGACCGGTCCTGCCCAATCGCCTCACCATCGTGGACCGTCGCAGCGCCCTGGTGGCCGTCGACGCGACGAACACGGCGGCCGCGGCCGCCCTGGTCACCAGCCCTGGCCTCGTCTCCGTGCTGGTCACGCTCTTCGACCACATGTGGGAGACCGCAACCCCGCTCGGACCGACGGCAGCGCCCTGCGAGCCCGACTTCCTCACCCGGCAGCAGGCCGCGGTACTGCAGCTCATGGCCGAGGGGCGTACGGACGAATCCATCGCCAACAGCCTGGGCGTCTCCACGCGCACCGTGGGCCGGGTGATCACCGGGCTGCTCACCCACCTGGGCGCCCGCAGCCGGTTCCAGGCCGGAATGCGAGCCGTCCAAAACGGATACCTGTCGCACTCCCCGCACTGACGCACGCCTTTCCCTGTCCTGGACACCGCCGGCCACCGACGATAGGCCGCCGCCCTCCCAGCGGGTCAAGAAAGTGTCTCGGGTGGTGCCGAGAACACACGGCCCACCTGACCCGGAGAGCTACTCACCAGGATTCCCGGAGACCGGCCGAGCAGGATGAGTAGGCGTACTCAGGTGGCGGTCCTCGGCAGCTTCGAGACTGGGTGCAGATCGAACGAAGCGGAAGAGAAAGGGGGGCGTCATGGTGCGGCGCTGGTCGAAGGCCGAGATGTGGGTGCCCGGTGCGTACCTGGCACTGGTGGTCGCGCTGCTGGTCTGCTTCGCGGCCGGCCAGCGCAACGGGGACAGCGGATTCTTCGGGGTCTGGCCGATCCTGGCCACCGCGCCGGTCAGCGTCTTGCTGCTGACGTCCTTCGGACCTGCGGCGGCCGCCCTGGCCTCGGCCCCGCCCCCGCCCATGGATCCCCAACCCCAGGACGGCCCCCAGCCGCCCACGAAGCTGCCCTCGGACTACCCCTCGGAGTCGGACCCGCTCCCCCCGGACTGGGCCCCGGACACGTCCGCAGCCGCCGAGCCCGCGCTGTGGTACGGCTTCGGCTTCTACGCCGCGGTCCTGGTCAGCGCCCTGGTCAACGCCGCGGCAATCTGGGCCCTGCTCCGCTACATGGCGCGCCGACGCGCCACCAGGACCCCGCAGGCCTAGCCGCACGCCCACGCGGACATGCTGCCGACCGGCTGTCTTCCCCGGCACGCCCCGGAACTCCCTGCTCGTCCTACCCCTCACGCTCACCCTGCCCGACGCCCTGTCGGTGGCCCCGGTCGTGGTGGTCACGCAGACCCTCGTCGAAGTCCCCGCGTGGTCGCCTACCTCCGCCCCGTCCCCCGACTCCTGCCTGCCGCCGCAGTCCGAACCCCGCGCAGCAACTGCCACATACGGCTGCCTCAGCGTGCTTGGCCGACCTGGCCCGTCCAGCGGCCGAGGAACCTCTCGACCACCGTCGCCAGGGCCTCCGGACTTTCGTCCGGGGCGAAGTGGCCGGCGTCGTCGAAGCCCTCGAGCTCGGCGTTCGGATACCACTGCAGCCACGTGGATCGCATGGTGTCGGGGCCCATCGCCGGGTCGCTCGCACCGGCCACCACAAGCACCGGCGTCGCGTTTCCCTTGACCAGCTCGTGGATATCGGGGCCGCGCGTCCAGGATTCGAGGTACGAGCGCAGGGCCGCCTGCGAGGAGCGTTCCGAGCCGTTCACCCTGGCGTCCAGCCACGCGTCGTCGTGCCGACTACCGGTGAGCGCATCGAAGATGGTCCTGCGGTTGCCGGAATCCTCCACGGCCCCGCTGAACAGCTCCCACATCTCCCCCTCGAGCGGGAACCCGGACGCGGGCACCGGCGAGATGCCGATGATCGAGCGGACCCGCGAGGGCGCGTCCAGCACCATCTGTTGGGCCGCCTTGCCGCCCATGGAGTGACCGATGACCGAGAAGGTGTCCCAGCCGAGGTCGTCGGCAACGGCGAGGGCGTCCGCCGCGATCTCCTCCATCGTGTACGTGCCGGGGGTGTCCATCGCCTCGCCGTACCCACGGCAGTCCACGAACGCGTAGCTGAACGCGCCTCCGTCCAGGTGCTGCCGCAGGTGGCCGAAACTCGACCTGTCGCTGAGCCAGTGGTGGAGTGCGATGATCCGCCCGGGACCGCTGCCCTGTACCTCGTACGGAATGACGTTTCCTGCTCCACGGTTTGCCACGAGGTTGGATCTCCCCTGTCGGGCCGGGCCCGGAATCCCGTCGGCCGGAGGCTTCACCCCGACGGCGTACAGGGAAACCGGGCCGGATCGCGGCAGGTCTTTCGCTCGCGGAGGGTCGCCACGACCACTCCTTTCATACAGGGTCGGGGCCCGTGGCCGTCAGACCTCGTCGGCGTGGGTGCCGGTGCGGCCGCGCCACTCGACCAGGACGAGCGTCGCGTCGTCCGAGGTGGTTTCGCCGCGTGCCCGCATGAGGGTGTGGGACAGGTCCCGGGCCACCGTCCGGATCCCTTGGTCAGCCTGCTCCAGCTGATTCACCCAGTCGATCAGCTGCTCCTCGCCGAACTGTTCCTGCCCGCTTTCGTGTTCTTCGATCAGACCGTCGGTGAAGCAGAGGACGCGGTCGCCCGGTTCCAGTGCCACCACGCTGACCTGCGGCTGTGCCCCTCCAAAGCCGACAGGGAGGGTCGTGGGGCTGTCCAGACGGCGCACGACGCGGTGCCCGCGGATCAGCATCGGCGCGGGATGTCCCGCGTTGACCCACTGGAGGCGCCCCGTGTCCGTGTCCAGGCGCATCATCTGGGCGGTCACGAAGTGGTCCGGGTCGAACTGCTCGGAGACGGCCCGGTCCATGAAGAGGTAGATCTCGGACAGTTCGACGCTGATCCGGCGGGCGTGGCGGTACGCGCCGATGGCCACCGTGGCCATCGTGGCCGCGTCCAGGCCGTGCCCCATGGCGTCGACCATGGCGAGGTGCAGGACGTCGCCGTTCAGGGCGTAGTCGAAGCTGTCCCCCGCCACGGCGTAGGCGGGCTCCAGGACTCCGGCGACCGCGACGCGCGGCATCACCATCGACAGCGGGGGCAACAGGGACCACTGGATCTCCGCGGCCACGCTCATGGGTTCACTGCGGCGGGTCCGGAAAAAGAGGTCGGTGTAGCCGTTCTTGGTCTGCAGCAGGTCGGCCGCCAGCCCCGTGATCCTGCGCAGGATACGGCGAGTGTCGTCGTCGATCCCGTCCAGGGTGACCGCGAGGACCCCCACCTGGTCGCCGCCGTCCAGCAGGGGCAGGTGGACCCGTATGCCGTCGGGCGTCAGGACTTCGACGGGGCGTGACTCCAGGAAGCACCGGCCGGCTTCGGACCGGTCGATGGGCTGCGGATCACCTGCGGCCAAGCCGCCGACGGGCAGGGGGACCAGCCGTTGCTGCCCGTAGTCCTGGAGCAGGATCTGTGGTTCGCGGCCCCCCATCCGGGCCACCGTCTCGGCGACGAGCGGGCCGACCATGTGCGGCGCCAGCTCGGGCGCCCGGTCCAGGAGCACCCCGAGCAGTTCCTCCCCGAAGCTCTCCGACCGGTCCGGGTCCCCGCGCCCTCCGTCAGTCATCCTGTTGCCTCCAACCGGGCGGCGGGCCGGCGTCCGGCTGCACGGGCGGCGTGCCCTCCAGGATGCTCCCCCGCGACCGGGCACGCCACACGGCTTCCGTGCCCGGCGGCCTCCACGACCCGTATGTCCCGGTGGGCCGGTTCACGCAGGGCTTGCACGGTCGGCTACGGTCGCGCACCTGCGGTGCCTGACATGCTGCTACCAGGCCTTTTCCGGTTGCCCGGCTTCCGCGTCCCGAGCACATCGGCCGAAGCGGAACGCTAGTGATCACTACACTACGGCGGGCCTTTCGGATCAGGCCGGGCCCGTGGCCGTCCCTTCCTCCTCGGCCTCCATGCGCCGGATTCCCTCGTGGGTGAGGGTGACCATCGCGGGGGTGTTGCCGGGTTCCCAGTCGACGGTGATCAGTCCTTCGCCGGCCAGGTAGGTGCAGGCGGCGGCCAGGTCCTGTTCCGGTACGCGGAGGTCGCGCCGCAGCTGTGCTCCGGTGATGCCGAGGAGGCGGTTGCCCTCGACGGCTTCGTACAGGACCCGGAGCACCTGTTCGCGGTAGGTCTTGCGTTCGCGCAGTGTGGCCATGACCGCGTCCTTTCGTGTGAGGGTGCGCTCCGGGGCCGCCGGGGCTTCCCAGATCTCGTCGGAGTGTGCGCCGGTGCCGAAGGGGGGCAGGCCGGTGGCCGACCGCGAGCGGGTCGGGCCGGCGGGTGTTGCCGTGTCCACGGTGAGGTGGAGGCGAGTGTCGCCGTCGAGACCGGGGTAGCTGCGCTGTTCCGCTCCGGCGAAGCAGCGGCGTAGCGCCTCCGCGACCGCGCGGGCGGCTTCGGGAGTGTGCGCGATGATCCGTACCTCGGCGTGCCCGAGCGATGGCAGGGTCTGGGTCTCGATGTACTTCACGTGGGCATGTTCCCTTCAGGGTGGCGAGAGGCCGGCAGGTCGGGGCGCCGGGGCGCCCCGACCGCTGCCCCCGGTCGGAGGAAGGTCTGTTCCTCACCGGTCGGCATCCGTGTGGTGGGCTCGACGACCGGTGTCGTCCGGCAGGCCGGGAGGCCTCGGCAGGGGGTCGCTGAAGTGGTGGGCCGCGATCCGCGCGTCGTGCTGGGCGTTCAGCAGGTGGATCCACCGCATTCCGATGGCAGTCGCGAGGATGATCACCGCGATGAGGACGATGGTCTCCACAACGCTCACCTCCAGCTGTTTCCGGGCAGCGGGAGGGTGCTTCGGTCCAACGGGTTCCCGAAGGGGGACATGCATGCCCCGCCTTCGCCCTCCCAGGTGTCTTCCCGGCGACGGGCGTCGCGGATGCCGCGCCCGGTGGCGGCTTCGTTGGCCATCAGCGCGCCCGACGTGAGGACGCTGCCCGGTATCGTCGCGGCAGCCATCAGGCGGGCCGCGGCTGCGGGGCCGGTCTCCGGCGGGATGACGAGGAGGTCCCAGCGGCCGACGGTGTAGGAGAGCAGGATCAGCTTGTCGGGGTCCTGTTCGGTGAACCAGCCCACGTGCAGCATGTGCCCGTCCATGGGCACGGTGTGCGGTACGACGGGCCACCGGGTGGGGTTCACGGTGACGCGGGTGATGCGCCCCCAGGGCTCGTCCAGGGCAGCCAGCAGCACCGGGAGCTCGGCTTCGAGGTCTCGGGAGTAGGGCCACCAGGCGCCGTCCAGCTGGCCGGCGAGAGTGCTGTTCGGGGTGAGGGACAAGCGAGCCGGAAGCTCTGCGGCGAGGTCGCGGGGCGTGGTCCGTTCGAGGGTCGTGGTCATGATGTGGACCTGCCCCCGGACTGCCCGTCGACAGCCCGGTTTTTAGGCGATCGCCGGAAATGACACCCGCGTGAAAGCCGGTGTGCGAAGTACTTCCGGTGCTTTCACTGTACGCCTGTTCGACGGACTATGACCGGTCTGACCAGGTATTTTCCGGCGAGCGGTGGAGCGGGCGGCGGGAGTACCGTGAAAGGACGACAGGCTCGCGCACGTCGCCCGACCGGTACCGGCACCCGTGCCGCCTACCGAGCTGCCCGTGCTGATCAGCGTGTTGACCGGGCATCTCGACCACTTCGCCCTGCTGGTGGTCCCCCGGACACCGCCGACGCCGCCCGCGAAGCGATGGCCCGCGCCGTCCGAGCCGACAACATCCCGCAGGCCGCTCAGCTCCTCATCGCCACCCCACCCGAACCTGAGGACCACGTCGCCGATGGGGCAGGCTGACCCCGAATCCTCAGCGGTCGAGCCGAGAGCGCGGTGCCAGAGTGGCGGGCAGCCCGGTCTCCTTCGGCGTCGGCGGGACGCAACAGAGCCCGGCCGGCGTGACGGTGGACCGGCCGGGCTCTGGGCGCGTGGGCAAGTCGTCGCTGCTCAGAGCCCCTCGTCGTGCAGGTCCTCTGCGCGCAACAGGTCGTCCTCGCGCCGGCGCGAGGTCTCCTTCTGGCCGTCGACTGCGAAGCGAGGCACGCGCATGACGCCACACCCCGCCCGTCGGCCTCGCCGTGAAAGGCGACTGACGGCAGCCGGTCGGCGTGGAGTAGCGCCCGGGGCTCAACCTGGCGCCCCACGAGGGCACTTGTGGCACGCGAATGGCATGAGAGCCCAGAGAGATCCGGACGGCATGACAAAGCCCCAGGTCGCTGACCTGGGGCTTTGCTATGGAGCGGATGACGGGAATCGAACCCGCGCTATAAGCTTGGGAAGCTCATGTTCTACCATTAAACTACATCCGCGCAGCGTTCCAGTTGCCTGGATCGGTACCGTGCTCACTCTACCTCATGATCGACCCCCGGTGAATCTGCCGCGGGGTCGTCGTCGTGTGTGGCGTGCATCGAGGCGTGTGCGGGCGGGAGTTGGGGCGTACGGTAGGGGTGCGGAGCGGCGGCTGGAGTGGGTCTCGATCATCCCCTAATGTGGCGATTCGTCGCAGTACGGCTCGTTGGGGAAAGGGACTCGATGGAGCACACCGTCGTCCGTTGTGCCGAAGGGCACGTTTTCAGTACCGCCTCCTTCCCGCTGCAGCACCTCGGTGCCGGCCGGATCGGGCCCGGGCGGCTGCTGCGGTGTCCGCGGTGCGCGCGGCTGAGGCAGGCCGTGCCCGTGGGTGGTGCCGTCAGGCGTTAGCCCCGGTCGTCGCGGGCGCGCGGGCGCAGCTCTCGATTGGGGGTGGCCCGCGCGCTCTGCGTATCCTCGGGACGTGCTTCTCTCTGACAAAGACATCCGGGCCGAGATCGACAGCGGACGGGTTCGCATCGACCCGTTCGAGGAGTCGATGGTGCAGCCCTCCAGCATCGACGTACGCCTCGACCGGTTCTTCCGGGTGTTCGAGAACCACCGGTACGCCCACATCGATCCGGCGATCGAGCAGGCGGACCTGACCCGGCTGGTCGAGCCGGAGGGGGACGAAGCCTTCATCCTGCACCCCGGTGAGTTCGTGCTCGCCTCCACGTACGAGGTCATCTCGCTGCCCGACGACATCGCCTCCAGACTGGAGGGGAAGTCCAGTCTGGGCCGCCTCGGTCTGGTGACGCATTCGACGGCCGGCTTCATCGACCCCGGGTTCTCGGGCCACGTGACCCTGGAGCTGTCGAACCTCGCCACGCTGCCGATCAAGCTCTGGCCGGGCATGAAGATCGGGCAGCTGTGCATGTTCCGGCTCAGCTCGCCCGCGGAGTTCCCGTACGGCAGCGAGCGGTACGGCTCCAGGTACCAGGGTCAGCGCGGGCCGACCGCCTCGCGCTCCTTCCAGAACTTCCACCGCACCCAGGTGAGGCACGAGGCATGAGTGACGTAGTGCGCGAGAACCTTGACTACGAGGGGTTCGGGCGGGCCGTGCGGCAGCTCGCGCAGACCATCGCCGACGACGGCTACGAGCCCGACATCATCCTGAGCATCGCCCGCGGCGGCGTGTTCGTGGCCGGCGGGCTGGCGTACGCGCTCGACTGCAAGAACATCCACCTCGTGAACGTGGAGTTCTACACGGGTGTCGGCACCACCTTGGAGATGCCGGTCATGCTGGCCCCCGTCCCCGAGGCGATCGACTTCACCAACAAGAAGGTCCTCATCGCCGATGACGTGGCCGACACCGGCAAGACCCTGAAGCTCGTCCACGACTTCTGCCTCGGCCACGTCGCCGAGGTGCGGTCCGCCGTCATCTACGAGAAGTCCCACTCGCTCGTGAAGTGCGAGTACGTGTGGAAGAAGACCGACGACTGGATCAACTTCCCCTGGTCGGTCGAGCCGCCGGTGGTCAAGCGCGAGGGCCAGGTCCTCGACGCCTAGCCGAGCCCGGCCGTGTGAGTGCGAGGGGCCGCCGCGCAGTCGTTGCGCGGCGGCCCCTCCGCATGTGCCGCAGGGCGGCGTGCGTCGCTAGATCGTGCCCAGCTTGATGATCGACAGCAGGGCGATCAGCTGGATCGCGGACGCGCCCAGTGCCTTCGGCCACGGCAGGTCGTGGGACTTGCCGATCAGCGCCGTGAACAGGGCGCCCGCCGCCACCCAGGTGGCCCAGCCCAGGACCTGGACCAGCCCGTTGTCACCGCCCAGGAAGACGGCGAAGAGCAGGCGCGGCGCGTCCGTCAGCGACATGACCAGCATGGACAGGCCCACCGTGGGCTGCCAGGCGCCGTCACCGCCCAGCTGGCGGGCCAGCGTGTGGGTGACCGCGCCCAGGAGCAGCCCGCAGATCACGAAGGCCGCGCCCGCCGACAGGACGATCGGCACGGCCTTGGAGAGGGTCGCGTTGATCACGTCCTGGCGGGCGTCGTCGAGGCCGAAGACCGCCAGGAGCCCGTAGAGGAAGGTCACGGTCAGCGCCGGCCCCCAGACGGCGTAATCACGCATCTGGAGGAAGGTCTGGCCCGGCCGCATCACGATGCCGCGCAGGAGTTCCTTCCACGGCAGCCGAGGGCCGGACGGGACGGCCGCGGCCGCGCCCGCCTGGTACGTCGCGCCCTGGCCGTACGGGTCCTCGCCGACGGCGAAGACCTGGGTGTGCCCCGGGTTGTCGTTGCTGTAGCCCCCGTGACCGCCCTGGCCGCCCTGCCCGTACGGGGCCTGCGGAGGCTGCTGCTGTCCGTACGGGTCGAAGTACTCGGGCTCGCCGTGCCCTCCGGCGTCCGGCTGCGGCCACTGCTGCTGCGGCGGCGGGCCTGCGGGAGGGTAGGGCTGCCGGCCGTACGGAGGCGGTTGCTGCTGTCCGTACGGCTGCTGCCGCGGGGGTTGTTGCGGGGTGCGGTTGTTGTCCCGGCCGCGTCCGATCCTGAATCCAGCCACGTGATCGAAAGTACCTGGTCCCGCCGCGCCCCGTGGACGGGCGGCCGGAACAGGGGGCCTTTGCGGCTGACCTGTGACATCCCCTAGGGGGTGGCAGGGTGTCCGGTTTACGCATCTGCGGTGCGTTCCGTGGGTCCTCGTTACGTTCTCTACGGAATATCCACATATCGGGCCCGTAGTTTCGAGCCTGTCGACGCCACGCTCGCAGAGCACAGACCGAGCACAGACCGAGCACGAGACCGAGCACGAGAAGAGCACCCACCATGCGCAGCACCCGCCGCACCGCCCTCCGTACCGCCGCCGTCGTCGCCGCAGCGGCCACCGTCCTGGCCTTCCCGGCCGGATCCGCCTTCGCGGACTCCTCGGCCGTGCCGGGGCCGGAGGTGCTGCCCGGCATCGAGCAGCCGCAGGTCAAGCCGTCCGCCGGGGTCCGGGCGTATGTCACCACGGTCAGGCTGGCGGACGGCTCCGTCGCCAAGGTCTACAAGATCGCTGCCCACCACTTCGAGGCGGACGTGTTCGCTGGCTCCACGAAGCTGGACACGCTGGTCGGCAAGGGCGGCGCCGCCGCGTACGGCCAGAACAACGGGCTGCACGTCGTACTCCAGCCGAACGGCACCGTGACCTCCTGGATGGACGGCCGCCAGAAGCCGAAGCCGCAGGTCAAGCCCGAGGGGAAGAAGGAGAGCTCCGTGCGGATCACCATGCCCGACGGCCGCATCGCCAAGCTGGTCGACGGCCCGAACGGCACGTACGCCACGATCTCCATGCCGAACGGCCACTCCCTCGGCACCATCGACTCGAAGCACCCGAGCACGCAGAACGACGGCTGGACGTACAAGCTCGTCCAGGACGGCAAGCGCGTGCGGTTCGTCGTCATCGACGGCAAGGGCGGCGGGAACAGCCGGGTGTACGACTTCGGCGGCAAGCTGATCGAGCAGTACACCGTCCGGTAGGACGCCAAGCAGTACGCCATCAAGGACGAGGCGGAGCCCGCCGTCGCGGAGGGCGCCCCCCGATGCTGCTCGCCGCGGGCGGCCTCGGCTTCGCGATGCTGCGCCGCCGGGCCTCCTGACCAGGCCCCTGACACGACGGAACGGCCGGTCCCCCGGGTGGGGGACCGGCCGTTCCGTGTGCCGTGCGGGGTCGCCGGGGACTACTTGGCGTCCTCGGGCTTCGCTTCCGGCTTCGCTTCCGGCTTCGCCTCCGCCTCGGTCTCGGCAGCGGCCTCCGCCTCGAGAGCCTCCGGCTCCGGGGCCTTCACCGACTCCAGCAGCAGCTGCGCCACGTCCACGACCTGCACGGACTCCTTGGCCTGGCCCTCGTTCTTCTTGCCGTTCACCGAGTCGGTGAGCATGACCAGGCAGAACGGGCAGGCCGTCGAGACGATGTCGGGGTTGAGGGACAGGGCCTCGTCGACGCGCTCGTTGTTGATGCGCTTGCCGATCCGCTCCTCCATCCACATTCGCGCGCCACCGGCGCCGCAGCAGAAGCCCCGCTCCTTGTGGCGGTGCATCTCCTGCTGCCGCAGGCCCGGCACGGCCGACATGATCTCGCGCGGCGGCGTGTAGACCTTGTTGTGCCGGCCCAGGTAGCACGGGTCGTGGTACGTGATCAGCCCGTCGACCGGCGTCACCGGCGTCAGCCGGCCCTCGTCGATCAGGTGCTGGAGCAGCTGCGTGTGGTGGATGACCTCGTACTCGCCGCCCAGCTGCGGGTACTCGTTCGCGATGGTGTTGAAGCAGTGGGGGCAGGTCGAGACGATCCGCTTCGCCGACTTCGGCTTCTTCGTCTCCGGGTCCTCGTCGTCCTCGCCGAACGCCATGTTCAGCATGGCGACGTTCTCCTGGCCCAGCTGCTGGAACAGCGGCTCGTTGCCCAGGCGGCGCGGCGAGTCACCGGTGCACTTCTCGTCGCCGCCCATGATCGCGAACTTGACGCCCGCGATGTTCAGCAGCTCCGCGAAGGCCTTCGTGGTCTTCTTGGCCCGGTCCTCCAGGGCGCCCGCGCAGCCGACCCAGTACAGGTAGTCGAACTCGGAGAGGTCCTCCGCGTCCTTCCCGATGATCGGGACCTCGAAGTCGACCTCCTTGGTCCACTCGACGCGCTGCTTCTTGGCCAGGCCCCAGGGATTGCCCTTCTTCTCCAGGTTCTTGAGCATCGTGCCGGCCTCCGACGGGAAGGCGGACTCGATCATCACCTGGTAGCGGCGCATGTCGACGATGTGGTCGATGTGCTCGATGTCGACCGGGCACTGCTCCACGCACGCACCGCAGGTGGTGCAGGACCACAGCACGTCCGGGTCGATGACGCCGTTCTCCTCGACCGTGCCGATCAGCGGGCGCTCGGCCTCGGCGATCGCGGCGGCCGGGACGTCCTTCAGCTGCTCCGCCGTCGCCTTCTCGTTGCCCTCCATGTCCTTGCCGCCGCCCGCGAGCAGGTACGGGGCCTTGGCGTGCGCGTGGTCGCGCAGCGACATGATCAGGAGCTTGGGGGACAGCGGCTTGCCGGTGTTCCAGGCGGGGCACTGCGACTGGCAGCGGCCGCACTCCGTGCACGTGGAGAAGTCGAGGATGCCCTTCCAGGAGAACTGCTCGACCTGGGAGACGCCGAAGACGTCGTCCTCGCCCGGGTCCTCGAAGTCGATCTCCTTGCCGCCGCTGGTCATCGGCTGGAGGGCGCCGAGCGCGGTCGCGCCGTCGGCGTTCCGCTTGAACCAGATGTTCGGGAAGCCGAGGAAGCGGTGCCAGGCGACACCCATGTTGGTGTTGAGCGAGACGACGATCATCCAGATCAGCGAGGTGCCGATCTTGATCATCGCGGTGAAGTAGATGGCGTTCTGCAGTGCGCCGAGGGACATCCCCTTGAAGGCCAGCACCAGCGGGTACGAGGCGAAGTACGCCGCGTCGTAGGACTCCACGTGGTGGATCGCGCCCTCGAGGCCGCGCAGGGCCAGGATCGCCAGGCCGATGGTGAGGATGACGTACTCGACGAAGTACGCCTGCCAGGCCTTCGAGCCGGTGAAGCGCGACTTGCGGCCCGCCCGGGACGGGAGGCTGAGCAGTCGGATGACGATGAGGACGAGGATGCCCACGACCGTCATCAGGCCGATGAACTCGATGTACATCTCGAACGGCAGGAACCCGCCGATGACCGGCAGCGTCCAGTCGGCCTGGAAAAGCTGGCCGTACGCCTGCGCCAGGGTGGGCGGCAGGGTCAGGAAGCCGATCGCGACGAACCAGTGGGCGAAGCCGACGATGCCCCAGCGGTTCATGCGGCTGTGCCCGAGGAACTCCCGGACGAGGGTGAGGGTTCGGGCCTTCGGGTCGTCCGTCCGGCTGCCCGCCGGGACGGGCTGGCCGAGCTTGACGAACCGGTAGATCTGCGCCACGGCTCGGGCGAGCAGCGCAACGCCGACCACGGTCAGGACCAGCGACACGATGATCGCGGCGAGTTGCATGGGAGGGCTCCTCGGGCGGCACTTACTAAGCGGTAACTTATGCAGTCAAGGCTTGAGGTTACCCATTCCCGACGCCGCAATGTAGCCGAGCGTGCGGTGATCTGTGTCGCTCAGGCAAGCCTGTGTCGATAGGCCGCCCGCGGGGTCTGCGCCAGGATCGCGAGGTCCATCCCCAGCCAGTGGTTCTCCACATAATGCCGGTCGAGCAGGGCCATCTCCTCCCAGGGGAGGTCCGAGCGTGCGCTCACCTGCCACAGACCGGTCATTCCGGGCCGTACGAGGAGCCGGTCGGCGCGGTCCGTACGGGGTCCCGGACGCGGCCCGACCAGCGACATCTCGCCGCGGAGCACGTTGAAGAGCTGCGGGGTGGCGTCCAGCGCGCAGCGCTCCAGGGCGGCGCCGGTCCGCCCCGCGTCCTGCGTGCGCAGCCGCCAGGTCCGAAACGGCCGCCCGCCCAGGCCCGCCGCGGGCTCCCGTACGAAGGGCCGGCCGCCCTGGGTCACGTACAGCAGCCCGGCGGCCGCGGCCAGCGCCGGGGCGAGCAGGGTCAGCAGGATCGCCGCTCCGATGAGGTCGACCACCCGCTTCGCCGGCGGGGCGGCGGGCACCCGTACCCGGAGCCGGGGGGCGATGAGTGAGAGCGGCATGCCAGCACGTTGCCGCACGCCCCGCGCGGGGCACGGGTGCCGCGCGCCGACGGCTCCGCCTCGAACCCGTTCGGGTGCGTCCCGGTGAGTTGCGCGTAAGCGGAGCCTAAAGGTTGAGCCGACCCGGCTCAGCTCTGTTGACGTCGGCGAAGCGGTACGGCATCCTTGAGTCTGTTGCACTCAAGTCAGCTGGAGGAATCGAAATGGCACGTGCGGTCGGCATCGACCTGGGCACCACTAACTCCGTCGTCAGCGTTCTGGAAGGCGGCGAGCCCACCGTCATCACCAACGCCGAGGGCGCCAGGACCACGCCGTCCGTCGTCGCCTTCGCCAAGAACGGCGAGGTCCTCGTCGGCGAGGTGGCCAAGCGCCAGGCGGTCACGAACGTGGACCGGACCATCCGCTCCGTCAAGCGCCACATGGGCACTGACTGGAAGATCAACCTGGATGGCAAGGACTTCAACCCGCAGCAGATGAGCGCCTTCATCCTGCAGAAGCTGAAGCGCGACGCCGAGGCGTACCTGGGCGAGAAGGTCACGGACGCGGTCATCACCGTCCCGGCCTACTTCAACGACTCCGAGCGCCAGGCGACGAAGGAGGCCGGCGAGATCGCGGGCCTCAACGTCCTGCGCATCGTCAACGAGCCGACGGCCGCCGCCCTGGCCTACGGTCTCGACAAGGACGACCAGACCATTCTCGTCTTCGACCTCGGTGGCGGCACCTTCGACGTGTCGCTCCTCGAGATCGGCGACGGCGTCGTCGAGGTCAAGGCCACCAACGGTGACAACCACCTCGGTGGTGACGACTGGGACCAGCGCGTCGTCGACTACCTCGTGAAGCAGTTCCAGAACGGCCACGGCGTCGACCTGTCCAAGGACAAGATGGCGCTCCAGCGTCTGCGCGAGGCGGCCGAGAAGGCGAAGATCGAGCTGTCCTCCTCCACGGAGACCACGATCAACCTGCCGTACATCACGGCCTCCGCCGAGGGCCCGCTGCACCTGGACGAGAAGCTCACGCGCTCGCAGTTCCAGCAGCTGACCGCGGACCTGCTCGACCGCTGCAAGACCCCGTTCCACAACGTCATCAAGGACGCCGGCATCCAGCTGTCCGAGATCGACCACGTGGTCCTGGTCGGCGGCTCCACCCGCATGCCCGCCGTCGCCGAGCTCGTCAAGGAGCTCACCGGCGGTCAGGACGCCAACAAGGGCGTCAACCCGGACGAGGTCGTCGCCATCGGCGCGACCCTCCAGGCCGGTGTCCTCAAGGGTGAGGTCAAGGACGTCCTGCTCCTCGAC